>CAUUOT010000176.1:0-3665 GCA_963546815.1 uncultured Bacteroides sp. | reverse complement strand
CAGCCGCGGGCATTGCCGTTCGGTGACAAAGGTATTAAAAAATGCGTTATGAGGATACAGATTATCAACGGGCCCAACATAAACCTTTTGGGCAGACGTGAACCTTCCGTTTATGGCAGCGTTTCTTTCGAAGACTACCTTGCCGAGCTCCGTAAAAGATACGCAGAGGTAGAGATAGACTATTTCCAGTCGAACATCGAGGGCGAACTGATAGACCGGATTCAGCAGACGGGCTTCGACGCGGACGGCATCGTCCTGAACGCGGGCGCTTATACCCATACGTCCATCGCCCTGCAAGACGCTATTCGTGCCGTCACCTCTCCGGTGGTAGAGGTGCATATCTCTAACGTACACGCCCGCGAGCCGTTCCGGCACGTCTCCATGATTTCGTGTGCCTGTAAGGGTGTCATACTCGGTTTCGGGCTGGACTCTTACCGGCTGGCCATAGAGGCGTTGAAAGCATTACAGGTTTATCCGTGAGCCTTCATGATTTACTAAATTAACAGGTATAGATTATGTTACTGAAGCAAACCAAAATTGTCGCAACCATATCCGACCAGCGTTGCGACGTGGATTTCATCAAGCAGTTGTTCGACGCCGGCATGAATGTGGTGCGCATGAATACGGCGCATGCCAACCGTGAGGGCTTCGAACGCCTCATCGGCAATGTGCGTGCCGTGTCCAACCGCATCGCCATCTTGATGGATACGAAGGGCCCCGAAGTGCGCACTACCCCTCTGGCGGGCGAACCTATCCCTTTCAAGGCGGGAGACCGCGTCAGGGTGACGGGACATCCCGAGCAACAGACCACCCGTGAGTGCATCTCCGTGTCTTATCCCGACTTTGTTCAGGACTTGCACGAGGGAGGACATATCCTTGTGGATGACGGGGACTTGGAGATGGTGGTCACGGAGAAACATCGCGACTACCTGATGTGCGAGGTGCAGAACGACGCCACGCTGGGCAACCGCAAGAGCGTCAATGTGCCAGGCGTGCGCATCAACCTGCCTTCGTTGACCGAGAAAGACCGTAACAACATTCTGTATGCCATCGAGAAGGATATCGACTTCATCGCCCACTCCTTTGTGCGTAATAAGCAGGACGTTCTGGATATTCGCTCCATCCTCGACGCACACGGCAGCGACATCCGCATCATCGCCAAGATAGAAAATCAGGAAGGAGTGGACAATATCGACGAAATCCTCGAAGTGGCGGACGGTGTGATGGTGGCCCGCGGAGACCTCGGCATCGAAGTGGCTCAGGAACGTATTCCCGGTATTCAGCGCATGCTGATTCGCAAATGCATTCTGGCCAAGAAGCCGGTCATCGTGGCCACCCAGATGCTGCATACCATGATTTCCAACCCACGACCCACACGTGCGGAGGTGACGGACATCGCCAACGCCATCTATTACCGTACCGACGCCTTGATGCTGAGCGGAGAGACCGCCTACGGCAAATATCCCGTAGAGGCGGTGAAGACCATGGCCAAGATTGCCGCACAGGCGGAAAAGGATAAGCTGGCGGACAACGACATACGCATCCCACTGGACGAGAACAGCAACGACGTGACGGCTTTCCTGGCCAAGCAAGCCGTGAAAGCCACCACGAAGCTGAAGATACGGGCCATCATCACGGACAGCTACAGCGGCCGTACCGCCCGCAACATCGCCGCTTTCCGGGGTAAATATCCGGTGCTGGCCATCTGCTATAAAGAGAAAACCATGCGCCACCTCGCCCTCTCCTACGGCGTGGAGGCTATCTACATGCCCGAGTTGGCCAACGGGCAAGAGTACTACTTCGCCGCCTTGCGCCGCCTGCTGAAAGAAGGACGCCTGCAACCGACCGACATGGTGGGCTACCTGAGTAGCGGAAAGGCAGGTACGCAGACCTCTTTCCTCGAAATCAACGTGGTGGAAGATGCCTTGGAGCACGCCAACGTAAGCGTACTGCCCAACAGCAACCGATATCTGTAAGCCGGCAGATGGAAGTCACGATAGACGAATACATCCTGCAACACATCGACGAAGAGAGCGACTACCTGAAGGCGCTCTACCGCGACACGCACCTCAAGCTGCTGTATCCCCGCATGGCTTCGGGCCACTTGCAGGGGCGCATACTCAAGATGCTTGTCCGCCTGACACGCCCCCGCCAGGTGCTGGAAATAGGGACCTACAGCGGTTATTCCGCCCTGTGCATCGCCGAGGGACTGCCCGAGGGGGGAATGCTGCATACCTTCGAGGTGAACGACGAGCAGGAAGACTTCACCCGCCCGTGGCTGGAAGGGTCGGACTATGCCGACAAAATCAAGTTCTACATCGGCGACGCCTTAGAACTGGTGCCCCGCCTCGGCCTGACCTTCGACCTGGCCTTTATCGATGGAGACAAGCGCAAATATCCGGAGTATTATGAAATGGCCCTTGACTACCTCTCGGACGGCGGCTGCATCCTTGCCGACAATACGCTGTGGGACGCCCATGTGCTGGAAGATCATCCCCGCGACTCAGACCTGCAGACCCTCCGCATGAAAGAGTTCAACGACCTCGTGGCGCGCGACCGGCGGGTGGAGAAGGTGATGCTGCCCGTGCGCGACGGGCTGACCCTCATCTACAAGAAAACACGCTGACCTCTCCTTTGCCTTTCATCCCTCACCCACGCCCGGCATTCTGAGAGCCAAGGCTTCGCGGGTATAACATTTCATCCGTACAAGACAATCTTTCCGACGTATAAAATTTATCCTTTCATCAGCAAGTAAAACTTGTCTCTACGTTATAAAAAAATAAGGAGATTAGGATCTGTTCTATATTTAAAGCCTTTAAATGTGCATTTAAAGCCTTTAAACCTACATCTATAACCTTTAAACGTACGTTTAAAGCCTTTAAATATAGAAGACTACCTGTAGACGATAAGTTTTCCTACAGGAAGTCGTCGTTTTTTCCATCCGTAGAAAAAAACTTTTTATACCTTATATATAAAGGGAAAGAGAGGGGGAAGATTTATCTTTTAGAGACTTGCTGCTGTCTCAGAGGTAAATACGGCCAATCAGCCTCGCCAGCAAACGTGAAGGGCGTGTCTCGATGGACGCGCCCTTCTCTTTTAGTGGGATGATGCTGTGTTCATTTAGAAACGATAGCCGAAAGTCAAAGCAATTTGATGCCGATTCAAGTTGAACCGTTGTGCCGGGAGGTCGTTACGCTCCGCTGCTGCCCCATCTTTATTATAGGCAAAGGGATAGACATCGGCTTTCTGGGTTTGGTATTGATAGGCAATGTCGGTGTAGAAGTTGGCACCCCGATAGCCCAAGCCACAAGTGAAACGGTTGGTTGCCCCCAGATTGACATAGTCCGTGTTCGTTGCAAAGCGATAGGACGGACTTGATGTGAAAAGGTTGAGCAGAGCTTCTTTGCGCATAGGTGCACTCACGAAGTTATAGCCCACACGAGTATAAAACTTAGGAGCAATCCGTGTCTCAACGCCGAGACGGACAGTATGCGTATCGCGCAGATAGGCGTTGATTTGGTCCTGCATATATCCGTCTTTCGTACCACTGCTCCACCCTCCATCATAATAGCCAGAATCGGGCTGGCGCACTTGCGCTGTGGTATGGTCGGCTATTTCATATTCTGCTGATGTTAGGTTTTTTGCAAATTTAATGATATCGGACT
>CAUUOT010000175.1:0-3689 GCA_963546815.1 uncultured Bacteroides sp. | reverse complement strand
AACTTCGCTTCAAGATAGGCCCGAAGTCGTTCTATCAGACCAATTCGGAACAAGCCTATAACCTCTACAAGATAGTACGAGACTTTGCCGGACTGACCGGTGACGAACTGGTGTACGACCTCTATACGGGGACGGGGACTATCGCTAACTTCATCTCCCGGCAAGCCAGGCAGGTCATTGGCATCGAATATGTACCGGAAGCCATCGAAGATGCCAAAGTCAACTCCGAAATCAACGGAATAAACAACACCCTGTTCTTTGCGGGAGACATGAAAGACCTGCTGACGGAAGAGTTCATAGGCCATTATGGTCGCCCCGACGTCATCATCACCGACCCTCCGCGTGCCGGGATGCATCAAGATGTGATAGACGTCATCCTCTTCGCCCAACCCCAACGCATCGTCTATGTCAGTTGCAACCCGGCCACGCAGGCACGAGACCTGCAACTGCTGGATGCCAAGTATAAGGTAGAAGCCGTTCAGCCGGTAGACATGTTCCCGCACACCCACCACGTGGAAAACGTGGTGTTGCTCCAACTGAAACGAGGCAGTGAAACCGCTCATCCCTAATCGCTAGACAACGTGACAAAAGAAAGAATCGTAGCAAAAGCCCGTGCACAATATACGGACTACATGGTAAAACAACCCATGGAACTCATGGAGTTCTTGGCAGCCAAGATGCCCGAAGCCAGCCGAACCAAGCTCAAGTCGCTATTGAGCAAACGCATCGTCTATGTGGATAATGTCATCACTACGCAATACAACTTCATGCTGAAGCCGGGTATGAAGGTGCAAATCAGTCGCCAGAAAGGACAGAAAGACTTCAGCCATAAACTGCTGAAGATAGTCTACGAAGATGCTTATCTCATCGTCATCGAGAAAATGCAGGGACTGCTTTCTGTCAATACCGAAAGACAAAAAGAACGCACCGCTTACACCCTGTTGAATGAATATGTCAGGCGTTCGGGCAGGCAGAACCGCGTGTACATTGTCCACCGTCTGGACCGAGACACCTCCGGGCTAATGATGTTTGCCAAAGACGAGAAGACACAAAACACCCTGCGAGACAATTGGCACAACATTGTATTCGACCGTCGCTATGTAGCCGTCGTCTCGGGAGAGATGGAAAAAGAGGCAGGATGCGTCTCGTCATGGCTCACCGATCGCAAGCTGTACGTGCACTCCAGTCCCACGGACGACGGAGGTAAGGAGGCAATCACACATTATCGCACCATCAAGCGTGCCAACGGATACTCCTTAGTCGAACTGAATCTGGAGACCGGACGTAAAAATCAGATACGCGTCCACATGCAAGACTTGGGGCATCCCATCATTGGCGACGGACGCTACGGCATGGAGGATGCCAATCCGATAAGAAGACTGGCACTGCACGCCTTCAAGTTGTGTTTCTATCATCCCGTTACAAAGGAAAAAATGAACTTCGAAACTCCCTATCCCGCAGACTTCAAGGCTTTGTTTCAGAAAAAGAAATAGTACGCACGACGGCATATCCCGCGCGGAAAAATACCCCGAGGCTTGTGCAATCCGAACATAAACCATACTTTTGACGCCGAAAACAAACAGAATATTCATTAACAACTAACAAATGTTTAATTCAAAAGGTAGAAAACAATGAAAAAGATTGGATTGATTTTAGTTGCCCTCATGGCAACAGCAGCAGTAAATGCTCAAATGTACGTAGGTGGAGCGGTCAAGTTCTGGCATAACGACGACGTCGAACAGACCGAGTTCGCTATTGCTCCCGAAGTTGGCTACAACCTCAACCAGAAGTGGGCGGTAGGCACAGAATTAGCTTTCCTGCACAGCGATGTCACTCCGGAAGGTAGTTCCGAGGCCGTTAAATCAAATGTTTTTGCTTTTGCTCCCTACGCTCGCTACTCTTTCTACGAGAACAAGATAGTGCGTCTGTTCGTCGACGGAGGCTTGGGCATCTCTTCCTATAAATTAGATACCAAAAACAGCGACAGCGTCACCGGTTTTGAAATCGGCTTGAAGCCCGGTCTTGACATCAAGCTGAACGACAACTTTTGCTTGCTTGCCCGATACGGCTTCTTAGGCTATAGAGACGACTATATGGGTGGAATGAACGGATACGGTTTCGCTCTTTCGAGCGGAGACCTCTCATTCGGAGTCCGCTATCAGTTCTAAAGGCCATACTCCATTACATTACAAAGGACTTTATATAGAGAGAGTGCCGGAAGAAATTTCTTCCGGCACTTCTTTTTTATTCCGTATTTCCGTACCGACATTATCCGGTCCATCTTCGGTCCAACTTCGGTTCAACTTCTTGTTTCGTTTTTGTTCGTCCCTTCGCTATAGACACGAAGAAAATACGAAGATGGACTGAAGATGAACCGAAGAAAATACGAAGATAACAAGAGCGTGTATCTCTCTTTGAGGGATGGGAGAGTGCCGTGTGATAAGTGTTTCTCCTCTGGTTTACAGACGCTACTGCATGCGGTTCAATTTTTCGGGAAGACGGTGAATGGGCCGTTTGGTTTGGAAAGGAGAAGTGTGTCAAGCCCTTGCCCATTGCTTTTATGCAATTTCTTATTTCGGACTCGGGTTAATCAAGATACATGCAGAGGAGGTGTTTGACATATTATTATTATTTCTTCAAAATATTGCGGTAAAAAGTATCGGCACTGAAAAGTTTTCTTATATTTGCGGTGTCCTTGATTGACATTTTGCTCTGAAGACTGAATTTAACAAGGTATTAAACCTTATAAAACGTAATATTATGAACATCGAACGAATCATGGCCTCATTGGAGGCAAAGCATCCCGGCGAGTCTGAGTATCTTCAAGCCGTAAAGGAAGTTCTTCTTTCTATCGAAGATATCTACAATCAACATCCTGAGTTTGAAAAAGCGAAAATCATCGAGCGTCTGGTGGAACCCGACCGCATCTTTACTTTCCGTGTCACTTGGGTAGACGATAAAGGCGAGGTACAGACCAATCTTGGTTATCGTGTACAGTTCAACAATGCCATTGGCCCGTACAAGGGCGGTATTCGCTTCCATGCTTCTGTCAATCCCTCTATCCTCAAGTTCTTGGGTTTCGAACAGACTTTCAAGAATGCGCTGACCACATTGCCTATGGGTGGTGGTAAAGGCGGTTCCGACTTCTCTCCGCGGGGGAAGAGCGACGCCGAAGTCATGCGCTTCTGCCAAGCTTTTATGCTGGAATTGTGGCGTCATTTGGGACCTGATATGGACGTGCCGGCCGGCGATATCGGTGTAGGCGGGCGTGAAGTGGGGTATATGTTCGGTATGTATAAGAAGTTGACCCGTGAGTTTACAGGAACCTTCACCGGTAAAGGACTGGAGTTTGGCGGCTCACTGATTCGTCCTGAGGCTACAGGTTTTGGCGGATTGTATTTCGTCAACCAGATGTTGGAGACCAAAGGTATCGACATCAAGGGTAAGACCGTAGCCATTTCAGGCTTCGGCAATGTGGCATGGGGCGCCGCAACCAAAGCTACCCAATTGGGGGCAAAGGTGATTACCATATCCGGCCCCGACGGTTACATCTATGACCCGAACGGCATCAGCGGCGAGAAGATTGACTACATGCTCGAACTCCGGTCGTCGGGTAACGACATGGTGGCTCCGTATGCAGACAAATTTTCCGGTTCTACTTTCGTGCCCGGCACGCGTCCGTGGGAGGT
>CAUUOT010000174.1:0-3698 GCA_963546815.1 uncultured Bacteroides sp. | reverse complement strand
AGAGTGCATACGACTCCGAGATGTTCCTCGATGGAGATTTGAGTCCATTCAGAGATGTCCTTGGCGCAGACGCTGCCATGTTCACCATCATCAAGGAATGGAGACGCAGCCATATCGGCGGCACACTCACGGTGAACATCGAGTACGTCCTCCGTTCGACCAAAACGGGGAAAACGCTCTACTCAAGAGGAGGACAGATAAAGGTAGATACCAGCATCAACGGCGGGGGAGGAGGCTTCGGGATGTTGGCAGGCATGATAGCCACCGCCATCAATACAGCCGCCACGGATAAAATCATAGCCGGCAGAAAATGCAACGCCTTCGTGCTCTCCGACCTTCCTGCAGGAAAGTACTCCGAACTCTACGAGAAAGACGCGTCAAAACTTACCGGCAAAGAATTCATCGAAGCAACAGTGAAGTAATCATCGCCTGTCCGGCTTCAAGAAGGCTCAGAACTCGCTGGTGAAATGGAACTTGATATGCTTGAAATCCATCTGTGCCATCTGTAGGACATATCCGCTGTCGGCAAGGAACACATCTCTGCCCTCGCGGTCTTTGGCCATGTATTGGTATTTGCGCTTTTTGAACGCGTCCAGCTCGGCAGCGTCATCGCTCTCTATCCAACAGGCCTTGTAGAGGCTGAGCGGTTCCCAACGGCACTTTGCGCTATACTCATTCTCCAGACGGTATTGGATGACCTCGAACTGAAGCTGACCCACCGTGCCGATAATCTTGCGGCCGTTGAACTGATTGACAAAGAGCTGCGCCACACCTTCGTCCATCAGCTGGTCTATACCCTTGGCAAGTTGTTTCTGCTTCATCGGGTCGGCATTCTCGATGTACTTGAACATCTCCGGCGAGAAGCTGGGCAGGCCGCGGAAGTGCAGCATTTCACCCTCGGTCAGCGTATCGCCAATCTTGAACGTGCCGTTGTCCGGCAAACCGACGATATCGCCCGCCCATGCCTCGTCCACAGTGGTCTTACGCTGCGCCATGAACTGCGTGGGCGATGAGAAACGCATCGTCTTGCCATGACGCACATGCAGGTAGGGGGCGTTGCGCGTAAACCTGCCGGAACATATCTTGCAGAAAGCAATGCAGGAACGGTGATTGGGGTCGATATTGGCCGTAATCTTGAAGATAAACCCGGTGAACTTGGGTTCTGCAGGTTCTACCTCGCGCTCTTCGGCCATCACGGGACGGGGACTGGGGGCAATCTCTACAAACGTGTTCAGCAGTTCTTCTACACCGAAGTTGTTCAACGCCGAGCCAAAGAATACCGGTGCCAATGCCCCCTTCAGGTATTCTTCCTTGTCGAATTCGGGGTAAACACCGTTCAGCAGTTCCAACTCGCTGCGCAACTTGTCAGCTAATGGAGCGCCTATGCGCACGTCCAGTTCCTCTGTATGGATATCGACCTCCACCTTTTCGGCCACCACTTGTTTGGAAGGTTGGTAGAGGTTGAGGTTATGTTCGTAGATGTTATACACTCCCTTGAAGCGGATACCGCTCTCTATGGGCCACGTCAATGGACGCACATGAATAGAGAGTTCTTGCTCCAACTCGTCCAGCAGGTCGAAAGGATCCTTAGCCTCACGGTCCATCTTATTGACGAAGATGATTACGGGCGTATTGCGCATGCGGCACACCTCCATCAGTTTACGAGTCTGCGTCTCCACTCCTTTCGCACCGTCTACCACGATGATTACGCTGTCCACAGCAGTCAACGTGCGGTAGGTATCCTCAGCAAAGTCTTGGTGTCCCGGAGTATCGAGGATATTGACCTTATAGTCGTGATAGTCGAACTCCATCACAGAGGTCGTGACAGATATGCCGCGCTGCTTCTCGATATCCATCCAGTCCGACGTTGCCGTCTTCTTTATCTTGTTACTCTTCACGGCGCCCGCCACCTGAATCTGTCCTCCGAAGAGCAACAGCTTCTCTGTCAACGAAGTCTTACCGGCATCCGGATGCGCGATAATGGCAAATGTTCTCCGTCTTTCTATTTCATTCATACTTCATTCAAGATTGAGGAAGAAGGAGGGAACTCTTCTTCCTTCATTATATGGTTATTTCACTATACTCTTATCAATGCTGTCCATTCTCTCCTTCAGCTTCCCGATGCAAGCGGCAAGGCTCGCCTCCCAGTGAGGAATATCTATGCCGAAGGTCTTCTTTATCTTAGTCTTATCCAGTACGGAATAAGGCGGGCGCGGCGCCCTGGTAGGGAACTCATCCGTATGCAGCGGGCTTACCCTGCAAGCTGTGATGCCTGCCAAACGATGAATGGCGCATGCAAAATCATACCAAGAGCAGACCCCCTCATCGCTGAAGTGATAGATGCCGGGCACAATGCCCCGTTCGATGGCCGTGAAGATGGCGCTTGCCAAATCGTAAGCATAGGTCGGCGTACCTATCTGGTCGAAGACAACGCCCAGGGTATCACGTTCATTTCCCAGACGAATCATAGTCTTCACAAAGTTGTTTCCGTAAGACGAATAGAGCCAAGAGGTACGGATAACCATGGCACGGTTGCAGTTCTCCATAACCGCCTGCTCACCCGCCAACTTGGTAGATCCATAGACCGATGCCGGAGACGGAGTCACCTCTTCCGTATAGGGGAGATGGGCGGTTCCGTCAAAGACGTAATCGGTAGACACGTGTATCAGTGCAGCGCCGCAAGCCTGGGCGGCAATTGCCAGATAGCCCGGAGCAAGGCGGTTCAGCTCATCACAAAGCGTTTGATCGTCTTCCGCCTTATCCACCGCGGTATATGCGGCGCAATTCACGATAACGTCGATGCCGTTAGCCCTCACGAACTCATGTACGGCCGATCTGTTGCAAATGTCCAGTTCATGCACATCGGTGAAGAAGCAGGTGTGCCGGGGATGCTCTTCCCGCAGCGCGCGCATTTCGTTGCCAAGTTGACCGTTGGCGCCGGTTACTAAGATATTCATCCAAGAAATTAATAGGTTTACAATCGATGTTACGATGAACAATGGTTCTTCTCAATCAAGCTCCAACTCTCCTCGTTTCTCCTTGCCGTAATAGTTGGCAAGCAACGAGATGAAGCTGCTGATGGACTCTATGGCCTTGGCCGTATCTTGGCTGACTTCTTTCTTCTGCAAACGCAACAGCAATATGCCATAGAGTGCCTCGAAGCACGTCTCGATTTCCGATTCTTCTTGCCGATGGCCTTTCATGCGCAATTCGGCAACGAAAGGCAGGGCCTCGAAATACCTCGTGTGATAGAACGGATAGCGGGCAGATGCCAGCAATGTTCCGTGCAGTTCCGTCAGATTCTGAACAATGTTCCAGTTGATTTGCAGATGTCCTTGCTTCATGACATCCTCGGCGCGCATCATGTTCACCAAGTTTCCGTACCACTCTTCTAAGGCGGGGCGCTCTTCTTCGGGGTATTTCAGAATGAGGTTACCGCGCAGGCGGTCTATGTCGCAGTCGTTGGCACGGATCAAGTCTTCTACCTGCCACATATACAGTAGATATTCGGCTATGTTCTTTTCTTTCAGTTGCTCTGCAATCTTCATTTCGGAGAGTTTCAATGATTTATTCTCGTCCCTCGGTCAGTACAGCGACTCGCCCATCAACGTGAATACCAGCCCGAGCACAGACACCACCATGACGATGCTTCCGATGATGCGGTTCAGTATCCAAATGCCGCGCAGGTTGAACTGGGC
>CAUUOT010000173.1:0-3702 GCA_963546815.1 uncultured Bacteroides sp. | reverse complement strand
ATTTCGTACTACCTGTTCACATACAAAAGGAGTTCCGTCGGTAAACAACGGCATTAAAGAAACGGCCGAATCCGACCGAAAAAAAAGAAATAATTATCAGGGGGGAGAGAGCCCTAACTGCTCTCGGAAGCGGTGCGTACGGGACTCGAACCCGTGGCCCCATGCGTGACAGGCATGTATTCTAACCAACTGAACTAACGCACCTTTTTTATCTTTATTATTGCCATCTCTCTCGATTGCGGTCGCAAAGGTAGATATTTCTATGATATCTGCAAGGGTTTGAAAATAGAATTTTACGTATTCCCCATCTTTCTCCGACTGTTTCATTCGTCCCTTTTCTTCAACTTTCCAGAGAAATAATTCATTTACTGCTGTTTAATGTGAATTCAACGAAGCGTGTTTGTTTGTAAGGGGGGATAAACGCATCCTGCTTATGGAATAAGGACTCTTTGCATAAAAGAGTATTTGAGATAAAACCGGTTAGACATCATTTATCTACTCAATTCAGTCATGAGTATCGAAACAGGTGGAAAAAAGAGGGGAAAAGATGAAAAACAACGGATTTTGTTTGTCTATTATAAGAAATTTTGTAATTTGGGGGCATGTTCGTCAATACAGATATATTCAAAATTGAGACAAACCATGCGGTTCCAGCGCAAGGAAAGGTGCTTATCTCCGAACCGTTTTTATGTGACCGCACCTTCGGCCGCTCCGTCATTCTGTTGGTAGACCACACGCAGGAAGGCACAATGGGGCTGGTGTTGAACAAGCGCCTGCCCTTTACCTTAGACAATCTACTCGGAGAGCTGGGCTGCGAGGAGCGAATCCCCGTCTACAAAGGAGGACCGCTGAGCATGGACACGTTGTTCTATCTGCACACTATGAACGAGGTGGAGGGGTCGCTACCCATCAGCAAAGATCTCTACTTGAACGGTGACTTCGAGGCCATCAAGGCATATATCGCGGAAGGGAGGCCCTTGAAAGGCAAGATCCGTTTCTTCTTGGGATACGCGGGATGGGAAAGCGAGCAACTGCGTCAAGAGATTGACGAGAACACATGGTTGGTAGGCAAAGAAGATATTTCCTCGCTGATGAACGAGGAAAAGACCGGCGGATTATGGAAAAGGGCGATCAGTAAACTGGGCGAGAAGTATGAAATCTGGTCACACTTTCCACAGATACCCACACTCAATTAATCCTCACGAAGTCGTTGCAGCAACGCGACATCCTTATACCCTCCTCCCCCTACACGCCACCATTCTTTCAGTATCCCACAGACAGTGAAGCCGCACGACTGAAAAAGGCGAAAACTCGTTTGGTTATCGGTGGCTACGTGTACCGTAAGTTGTTTCATGTGCAGGTAGTTGAAAGCATAGTTGCACAACAACTGCAATGCCTCTTTGGCATAGCCATTATTGCGAAATTCTTTCCGTACCGCAATACCCACTTCACCGTGGGCGTGTATAGGAACGAAATCAGTGATATCTATGGTTCCTATCACCGCATCGTCCTCACAACGAACAATCATGAGGCGCAGTTGTCCGTCGGCAAACAGGTCACTCGCCGTATTCTCGATGTACTGCCTTAAGGCAAACTTGGAATAAGGAACGCTGAGGTTTGTCACCTCCCATATCCGGAGGTCGTTCTCTATATCGTACATCACGTCGACGTCTTCCGGCTCCATGGTGCGAAGGCGTATCCGTTCGGCGTAAAAATAAGATTTGGGCATCTTTTCTGTCGTTTATTGTTTAGCTTTCTATATGCAAATCTCTGCACAGACGTGTTTTGCCCGGAAAGCAGAAGAGGGAGGCAGTGAGGCCTATCAGCGCACAGAGTGCACCGGTAGTGCTGAACAGCAGGTAATAGGTCAGTAGCCCGACCGATACGGGTAGAGCGAGCAGCGCCAGCCGCACGTCGCTCCATCGGGCATAGAGACGGAGTGCATCGGGTAACGTCGCCACATTTATCTTGTGCACCATCGCCCGCGAAAACAGTTTCATGGAAGCAGGTACGCAGGCCGCTGTCAACAAAATGGTGACAGTTTCCGCCACGTAGGCCGCAACCACGTCACCGGCATAAAGACCCGTCCACTCATCACTCGTCTCTCCGCAGAGGACAAGCAATGCGGCAAGTGCCCAGAAGCAGATGTAAGCCTTGTTTATATGCACTGCCGTCTTTTTTATTTCTTCTTCCATGATTGTTGATTTAATGGGTAACTGTCTTTTGGCCTTACTTATACGGTTCCGGAAAACGGAGTGCGATTAACGATACTCCGCCCCAAGGTGACCTCGTCGGCATATTCCAGTTCATCGCCTACGGATATGCCACGAGCAATGACGGACAGCTTCACGCCGAGTTTCTCCAATTTGCGATAGATATAGAAGTTGGTCGTGTCCCCTTCCATCGTTGTACTCAAAGCCAAAATCACTTCGTCGATGCCTCCCGCAAGCACCCGCTGCACAAGGCTTTCTATCTGCAGGTCGGCAGGGCCTATGCCGTCCATAGGCGAGATCACGCCACCCAACACATGATATAATCCGCGGAACTGTTGCGTAGCTTCTACGGCCATCACGTCGCGGATGTTCTCCACCACGCAAATCACCGAGGCGTCCCGCTGCGGATTGGCGCAGATGCGGCACGTCTCGGTGTCCGAGATATTATGGCATACGTTGCAATACTTCACCTCATGTTTCAATGTAACGATGGCTTCACCGAAGGCTTCCACCGTCGCCGCATCTTGTCGGAGCAGATGCAACACCAGCCTCATGGCCGTCTTGCGCCCTACTCCGGGTAACTTGGCAAACTCATTGACCGCCTTCTCCAACAACGTAGAGGGAAATTGTTCATTCATTCCTAAACTCTCCTATTGCCGACAAAGATAGTGCAATCTACGGAATTAGTATTACCTTTGCTTATCGTAAAAACAAAAAGCAACAACCATGGATATCACAAGTGCCGAATTCGTCATCAGTAATACAGACGTAGGGAAATGTCCCGCAAGTACTTTTCCCGAATACGCCTTCATCGGACGATCCAATGTAGGGAAGTCCAGTCTGATAAATATGCTCACCGGACGAAAAGGGCTTGCCATGACCTCCGCCACTCCGGGCAAGACCATGCTTATCAATCACTTCCTCATCAACAAGAAATGGTATATAGTAGACCTTCCGGGCTATGGCTACGCCAGACGGGGAGAGAAAGGCAAGGAGCAGATAAGGCGCATCATCGAGAGTTATATCCTCCAACGCTGGCAGATGACCAATCTGTTTGTTCTCATAGACAGCCGGCTGGAACCTCAGGCCATCGACCTTGCGTTCTTCGAGTGGCTGGGCGAAAACAGTGTACCCTTTGCCATCGTCTTCACCAAAGCCGATAAAATGACAAGCGGCAAGCTGAAAGCCAATGTCAATCAGTATCTGGAAAAACTGCAAGAGCAATGGGAAGAACTGCCTCCTTATTTCATCAGTTCCTCTGAGAGCAGGGCAGGAAAGAAAGAGCTATTGGATTACATAGAGGAAATGAATGAAGCGCAGTCCTGATGAAAAAGAACCCGGACACGGCCCTCAAGAGAGACAGACCATCAAGCCCTCTAAACGAAAATAGCCCCGTAAGTACAACCGACTGACGGGGCTACCTTTTCATAAGAAGAGAGCGGAAAACGAGACTCGAACTCGCGACCCCAACCTTGGCAAGGTTGTGCTC
>CAUUOT010000172.1:0-3710 GCA_963546815.1 uncultured Bacteroides sp. | reverse complement strand
AAGCACTTATCGGGTGCCAAGAATACGAGTGATTTGGACTTGTCGGATATGCAATTGGAATAAACTGGCTCCGAAGAAGTAATCCGGAAGGTGGTCTCTGTACGGCGTTGTTGCTTACAGCATCATCGATACATACAGATAGACCACCGCAGCCGGGATGGCTATCAGTGCACTGTCGAAGCGGTCGAGCATTCCACCATGTCCCGGCAGAATGTTTCCGGAGTCTTTGATGCCTAATTGACGTTTCATCAGCGACTCCGTCAAATCTCCCCATGTACCGAAGACGACTGCCACCATCGCCAGCCCTGCCCACTGCCACCACGGCATGAATGGGAAATAGTGTGCAAAGACGAAAGAGGAGGCAATGGAGAACATAGCTCCTCCGATGCTTCCTTCCCATGACTTCTTGGGTGAGATGCGCTCAAACAGCCGGTGCTTACCGATGAGCGACCCCACACAGTATGCTCCCGTATCGCTCAACCAGATGAAAACAAAGACAGAGAGCGGGAGGATGGGGTTATAGCTTACACTACCCGTCTCCGGGGAGTCGTTGAAGGCAAGTACGTTCAGCAAAGCGAAAGGCAAAGCCACATATAATTGGCTCAGCATGGAGTATGCCCAATTGCCTATCGGATTTTTCTTCTTAAGATATAATTCAGTTATCATGAGGTAGAGCAGTATCCCCAGATAAGGGAGGAAGACTCGTGCTCCGGCATTTTGTTGCGTGCAGAAGCTCATCAAGGCAAGAAACAAGTAGGCACCTCCTAAGGAAGTGATGGTCTTGTTGATACTTATTTCTCCGCTTTTGTTGACTAACTGTGCAAACTCGTGTACGCTCAGCGCACTGATGACGGTGAACAATAAACCGAATGAAAGGGGATTGTAGAGAATACCTCCCACCAATACGACGACGAACAATATGCCGGTAACGGTACGTAGGATAAAGTTGTTTTTCATGGCAGTTCCGTTTTAGTTGTTGGATACATCTGTAGATGATTGGCCATTTGCCTCAGGAGTATCTGCCGAGATGTCACTGTCGATATTCTGTTCCGTTTCAGCATCCTTCTTCTTCTCCTCGATTTCCTTTTCCGTCTCTGCGGCCCTCTTGATTTCTTCTTCCTCCGCTTTTTTCAGTTCGGCAGAAGTCTTGGCGCTGATAATCTCTTCCGAGCGAGAGACCCATGGGCGTTTCCCGAAAATGTGCTCGACGTCTTCAGCGAAGATAACCTCCTTGTCAATTAGCAGTTGTGCCAGTTGGTTGTGTCCTTCTTTATGCTCGGACAGTATCGTCTTGGCACGTTCGTATTGCTCGTTAATCATCTGTTTGACTTCCTCGTCTATTAGCTCTGCCGTTTTTTCGCTGTACGGGCGGTTAAAGGAGTATTCCTCATTACTGTTGTAATAGCAGAGGTTGGGAAGTCTCTCACTCATGCCTAAGTAGGCAATCATGCCGTATGCCTGTTTCGTTACACGTTCCAAGTCATTCATGGCTCCGGTGGATATTCTTCCTAAGAACAAGTCTTCCGCGGCACGTCCTCCCAAGGTAGCGCACATCTCGTCCAGCATCTGTTCCTTGGTGGTGATTTGTCGCTCTTCCGGCAGATACCAGGCTGCCCCCAGCGCACGGCCACGAGGAACGATGGTGACTTTAATCAGCGGGTTGGCATGTTCCAGTAACCAGGATATGCTGGCATGTCCGGCTTCGTGTATGGCGATGGATCGGCGTTCGGCCTCTGTCGTAATCTTGGTTTTTTTCTCCAAGCCTCCCACAATGCGGTCTACGGCATCCAGAAAGTCTTGCTTGCCTACAAACTTCTTTCCGTGACGGGCTGCTATCAAGGCAGCCTCGTTACAGACGTTGGCTATGTCGGCTCCGGAGAATCCGGGAGTCTGGCGGGCCAGTAAGTCGACGTCCACAGTGTTGTCTACCTTGATGGGACGCAGATGTACGCCGAAGACTTCTTTACGCTCGTTCAGGTCGGGGAGGTCTACGTGTATCTGTCTGTCGAATCGTCCGGCGCGGAGCAAGGCTTTATCCAGAACGTCCACACGGTTGGTGGCAGCCAGAATGATGACACCGCTGTTGGAGCCGAAGCCGTCCATCTCGGTCAGCAATTGGTTCAGCGTATTCTCCCGCTCATCGTTGCCACCCATGGCGGCAGCCTTGGCGCGGGCACGTCCCACGGCGTCTATCTCGTCGATAAACACGATGCAGGGAGCTTTCTCTTTAGCTTGACGGAACAAATCGCGAACTCTTGATGCGCCTACCCCTACGAACATTTCGACAAAGTCCGATCCAGCCAGAGAGAAGAACGGAACGTTGGCTTCTCCCGCCACGGCCTTTGCTAGTAGCGTCTTGCCCGTTCCCGGAGGGCCTACGAGCAAAGCTCCCTTAGGAATCTTACCTCCTAAGTCGGTATATTTCTGTGGTTCTTTCAAGAATTCCACAATTTCTTCCACCTCTTGCTTGGCTTCAGCAAGCCCTGCCACGTCCTTGAAGGTTATCTTTACGGTAGAACCTTTCTCGAAGAGTTGTGCCTTCGACTTGCCTACGCTGAAGATGCCTCCGCCTCCGCCTACACCTCCGCCATTGCCCATGCGGCGGGATAAGTATATCCAAAAGCCTATGAGGAAGGCGAAAGGAATGATTTGCCACAAGATGGCGCCGAAGTAGTTGCGCTTCTTCTCGTAGTTGACCGAGCCGTCGAAGTGGGTTTCATCCCGCTCTTTCTGCAGAAAATCTCCCAGACTTTCGCGCGAGGGCGCTTCGGTGGTGATGAGCGGATTCTTGCCTACCCGATTGGAATCTTGGCGGAAGACGTCCCCCACGTGTTGAGGTTTGATATATGCTTCGACGGAGTTGTCGTCATAACCGATTACTTTACTGATGTAGCCGCTGCGCACGTATTGCTGGAACTCATCGTAAGAAATGTCTTTGGTGGCTGTACTGTTCTCGTTGGTGAGGTACAGTCCTAACAGCATGGCTGCTATAATCATGTACAGCCAGTTCAGGTTGAACTTGGGCATATTTACTCTATTGGGCTTTTTATTGATATTGTTGTCCATATACTCTGATTAGTCGAGGTCGGGAATTTGAGTTAATTGGGCGTCTGCCCAGAGGTGTTCCAGGTTGTAGAACTCTCTTGATTGAGGCAAGAAAACGTGCACCAGTATATCCGAATAGTCCATTGCCACCCATTCCGCATTGCGCAGTCCGTCAATGGCAAAAGGTTTGATACCGATGCCCTTGCGTGTGAAATCTTTGATGGACTCTACGATGGCTGTTACTTGGCTGGGGGAGTTTCCTTGACAGATGATGAAATAGTTGCATATTGTGTCATCAATTGGGGTAAGATCTGCGATGACGATTTTTTTCCCTTTTTTATCTTGAATACCTTCCGTTATTTGTTGAATCAGTCTCTTTGTTTCGTTCATTACACATTATTATATTGAATAGGTGGCAAATATACGTTGATTTCTCATATCAAACACGCAAATGCGAGAAAGTGTTTTGTTTTTTGTCTTTTTTTTAGTGATGAAATTCTTTGAGATTCCGTTCCTTACTTGCCTCTGGGAAAAAATATTCGTGATAGTTTTTGTTTTTCCAACTTTTTGTATCTTTGCCACCGCAAAACAAAAACAATCGTTTATTGGGCTATGGTGTAATGGTAACACTACAGATTCTGGTCCTGTCATTCCTGGTTCGAGTC
>CAUUOT010000171.1:0-3714 GCA_963546815.1 uncultured Bacteroides sp. | reverse complement strand
CTAAGGAAGAGTGTTGCATTTACTTAAATGCGGTGCAAAAGTAATGGGATATTTTGGATTATGCAATATCTTTGTGCGAAAAATTTGGGTATGAGGAGATTTTTACGGATACGTTGGACGGCCGCCTTGCTTGTTGTAGCGGGTGCTGTGTGCTTTCTCGGTTTCAGGAGTGCTGACAACCGCAGTTTTCAGATAGCTAAGAATTTGGACATTTTCAATTCCATTGTGAAGGAACTGGACTTGTTTTATGTCGATACCATCCGCCCGGACCAGACCATCCGCGAGGGAATCGACGCCATGCTTTATTCCCTGGACCCTTATACCGTGTATTATCCGGAGGACGACCGGAGCGAGCTGGAGCAGATGCTGAAGAACTCTTACGGCGGCATCGGTTCCATCATTACATGGAACGCGAAGTTGAAACGCTCCATGATTGCCGAACCCTACGAGCACATGCCCGCCGCCACTGTGGGCCTGAAGGCAGGGGATGTCCTGATGGAAATAGACGGCAAAGACCTTGCGGGGAAAAACAATCAGGAGGTGAGCGAGATGCTCCGCGGGCAGGTGGGAACCAGCTTCAAGCTGAAGGTGCAGCGCCCCGGCACGGAGAAGCCGCTGGTGTTCGACATCGTCCGCCGTTCCATTCAGTTGCCGTTCATCCCTTACTATACGGTGCTGGATAATCGCATTGGCTATATCAATTTGAGCACCTTCTCCGGAAATCCTTCCAGAGAGTTCAAGCAAGCCTTTCTGGATTTGAAGAAGAGGGGCATTGCCTCGCTGGTCATCGATTTGCGGAATAATGGCGGCGGACTGCTGGACGAGTCCATCGAGATTGCCAATTTCTTCCTGCCTCGCGGAAAAACATTAGTCACGACGAAAGGCAAGACAAAGCAAGCCGATAACACCTACAAGACGCTGCGCGAGCCCCTCGATCTGGATATCCCGCTGGCCGTGCTGGTGAATGGGGGAACGGCCTCTTCGTCGGAGATACTGGCCGGCTCGCTGCAGGACCTCGACCGCGCCGTCATCATCGGCAACCGCACCTTCGGGAAGGGGCTGGTGCAAACCACCCGTCCGTTGCCCTACGGCGGCACGATAAAGCTGACCACCTCCAAGTACTACATCCCCAGCGGGCGTTGCGTGCAGGCCATCGACTACAAGCACCGCAACGAAGACGGCAGTGTGGGCCGAATACCCGACAGCTTGACCACCGTGTTCCATACGGCTGCCGGACGCGAGGTGCGCGACGGGGGCGGCGTTACGCCCGATATCGAGGTGAAGCAGGAAAAACTGCCCAACATCCTTTTCTATCTGGTCAACGACAACCTGATATTCGATTACGCCACGGAGTATTGCTTGAAGCATTCCGCCATTGCCGCGCCGGAAGACTTCGAGGTCACCGACGCCGATTACGCGGACTTCCGGGCGATGGTGAAGAAGGCCAACTTCAAGTACGATCAACAGACGGAGAAAATATTGAAGAGCCTGAAAGAAATGGCTGAGTTTGAAGGCTATCTCACCGATGCCTCGGAAGAGTTCAAGGCACTGGAGCGGAAGCTGACGCACAACCTCGACCACGACCTCGACCACTTCTCCAAACAGATAAAAACGATGATTGCCGTGGAGATTGTCAAGCGATACTATTACCAGCGCGGCAGCATCATCGAACAGCTAAAAGACGATGACGACCTCAGAGAGGCCGTGAAGATATTGACCGCTCCGGCAAAGTACAAACAGGTGCTGAGCGCGTCGCGTTAAGAACGAATCGCTCTTTGGTCCGCAGGTTATCTCTCCCTGAAAAAGGGGGGGATAACCTGCATTTTTTTATGGAAAGGCCAATAATGTCCGAGACGATACGACTAAAGGATTCAGTTGCAAGCCTCACCCGTACGGGACAAACTTTTCAATCGCATAAGAATTAGCTTTTATCTGTAGGCAAAACTTGTCTCTACCTCATAGAAAAATGTAAAGAGGATGGGGAGAAAACTCTAAATTAAGCGCTGATTTATATAAATTAGCGCTTAATTTAGAGAATACTTCCCAAAGAGGATAAGTTTTCCTGCAGAAGTCTTCGTTTTTTGGAGAGCGTCTCACTGATTTTCTTTTCTTATGCCGGACTCGTGTAAATAATGTATCTTTGTTGACCGATACCTATTAAATGATACTTATGAGAAGTGCAATGACGTTTTTCGCCTTACTGGTCTTCGGCGGTTTGCTGCAAGGCTCGCCCATTCCCTTTTCTCCGATAGTGAGGAACTATTCGGTGTCGGACTACAATGCCGGCATCCAGAACTGGTCTGTTGCTCAAGATGAAAGAGGGGTGATGTATTTCGGCAATAATAACGGACTGCTGGAGTTCGACGGAAACATCTGGAGGCTGTACGAACTGCCCACAAAAGGCATTGTGCGCGCCATCTATATAGGCGAAGACGGGAAAATCTATGTGGGCTCTTACGAGGAGTTCGGCTACTTCGAACGTATCCCCTGCAACACGCTTGTCTATCACTCGCTGAAGGACGAAGTGAAGGACTTCAGCTTCCATAACGACGAGGTGTGGAGCATTGTCCGCGTTCAGGGCGAGGTGGTGTTCCAGTCGTTCGGCTCCCTCGTCTATTATGATGGAAAGACAGTGGACGGCGTCCGGCTGAGAGACCTCCCGCTGAACCTGTTTCAGGTGGGAGGCGTCTGTTATTCGCAAAGGATAAACGGCGGGCTTTATACCTTTTCCGGCAGGGAGATGAAAGAAGTGGCGCCCAGAAAGGCGTTCGCTGACAGCGATGTGCTGGAGGGACTTCCTTACGGAGACGCCGTTTTGATGCTTACCCGTAACCAGGGAGGCTTCGTCTATCGCGGCGGGGCTGTGGAAAAGTGGAAGACAGAGTGCGACGACCTCTTCAGGAAGCACACCATCAACCGCGCGGTGATGACCAAAGACAGCTGTTACGTCATCGGAACCATTTCCGACGGCATCTATGCACTGGACAAGAAAGGACGGCTGCTGTGGAAGGTCAGTACAGACAACAGGTTGCGGAACAACACCGTACTGAAGCTGTACTGCGACGACGACAACAATCTGTGGGCGGCTCTGGACGAAGGCATCGCCCATATACAGAACAACTCCTTGATATATTATTACGAGCCCCCGTTCCGGAAGATTGGTATGGTGTATGATGCGCTGGTGCGGGGAGACGAGGCATACATCGCCTCCAATCAGGGCCTCTACCGGCTGAAGAACGGAAAGGCCGAACCGGTTCCGGGCATGGAAGAGCAGGCGTGGTTCGTCAAGGAGTGGGGAGGACACATCTTCTGCGGGCACAACAAGGGAACTTTCGTCGTGTCCGGCATGGAGGCCAACCCGATATCCGACGCAAAGGGAGGGATGTGCATGACCAGGATGGAGCTGAAAGACCGGTCTTATCTGCTGGAGGGAACTTACGCCCTGCTGAGCTTATACACGGAAGATGCCGCGGGGGTGTATCGCTTTACCCGCTCGCTGCAGGGATTCAGTCACATGGTTCGACATCTGGAAGTGGACCATCGGGGGAATATCTGGGCGAAGCATCTGCGGAATGGCTTGTATCGCTTCCGTATTGACGCGGACATGCGGCAGGTGAAGGACGTGCGGAAATACGGCAGCCTGGGCGAGGTGCAGGGAGGAAGTTTCGCCCTTTTCAAGATTAACGGCCGGGTGGTTTTTTCGAACGAAGAGGC
>CAUUOT010000170.1:0-3718 GCA_963546815.1 uncultured Bacteroides sp. | reverse complement strand
CTGACTAAGGCGTCATTCTCCGCGTCCGTCGTTTTCACGCGGATGGTCAGCGAGCCTGTCTTCCCGTCGGCATCCCATGTCCCGTCAAAAGTGGCATTGATGCCTTGTCCGGAAATGGTCGTACCCATTAATTTCCCGTCCAGTTCCGAACCTTCGAAGTTCAACGTGAAGGAATTCTTCTGATTGTAGAGACTGTTCAAACTTCTTTTCATTGCTTCGTCGTCATAGTTCCATAGTCCGGGATAGAACTGGGCATTGCTGTCTTTGTTCGTCAAGCGACTGAGTTTCCATGTCTTTCCCGCGAAAATCTCTATCACGTCGTCTTTGGTGTTGCACCCGTTTATTAGTATGGAAAGCGAGGATAGTGCAACCAACATATAACTCATGTTTTTTATGATACCCTTCATTTCTTCTTTATACCGTTTCTGATTAGTAATGCGTCGATGGTCGGTTCTTGCCCGCGAAAGCGTTTGTAGAGAACCATCGGATGTTCCGTTCCGCCTCTTGAGAGAATGTTCTCACGAAAAGAAGTGGCTAATTCCCGATTGAAGACACCTTTTTGCTTGAACAAAGAGAAGGCGTCGGCGTCTAATACCTCCGCCCACTTGTAGCTGTAATATCCGGCAGAATATCCTCCGGCGAAGATGTGCGAGAATTGCGTGCTCATGCAGGTCTCCTTGACGCAAGGCAGGATTTGTGCTTTTTCCCAAGCTTCCTTTTCGTATGCCCTCACATCCCCCTCGAATGGTGTGTTGCGTGTGTACCAAGCCATATCGAGCAACCCGAAGCTGACTTGCCTCAGACAAGCGTAGGCGGCATTGAAGTTGGAAGAGTCTACGATGCGTTGCACCAGCTCGTCGGGTATCAATTCTCCGGTTTGATAATGGCGGGCGAAGGTGTGCAGAAAATCCTTTTCGATGGCGAAGTTCTCCATAAACTGAGAGGGAAGTTCCACAAAGTCCCAGTAGACATTGGTCCCGCTTAAGCTTTCATAGGTGGTATCGGCGAATATGCCGTGCAAACTGTGCCCGAATTCGTGCAAGAAAGTCTCTACTTCGCCGAAAGTGAGTAAAGCCGGTTTATCCGGTGTCGGTTTAGTGAAGTTCATCACAATGGATATGTGCGGACGACTGTTCTCCCCGCTTTCCTCTCTCCATTGCCCTTTATAGCTTGTCATCCATGCCCCCGAACGCTTTCCCGCCCTGGGATGGAAGTCCGTATAGAATACAGCAAGAAATTTACCGTCTTTGTCGAATACCTCGTACGCGTCTACGTCTTTATGATAAACCGGGATAGCCGTGTTTTTCTTGAATGTGATGCCATATAACCGAGTGGCTAACCCGAATATGCCTTCTTTTACCTTGCTCAATTCAAAGTAGGGGCGGAGCATTTCATCATCGATATTGAACTTCCGGTCTTTCAGTTTGTGCGAGTAATAGGCCCAGTCCCAAGGCATCAGGACGAAATCTTCTCCTTGTTCTTCACGGGCCAGAGCTTGCACCTCTGCGTATTCTTGTTTAGCCGTAGGCGTATAGGCTTTCAGTAATTGGTTCAGCAACTTATACACGGTGTCGCTGTTTTGCGCCATGCGCTCTTGCAAATTGTACTCGGCAAAATTATCATGGCCCAATAGCCGGGCAATCTCCATGCGGACATTGACTAACCTCTTTACTACCTCCAGATTGTTGGAAGCATTATCATGCGTACATTTCGTATTATACGCCATATAAAGTTCACGACGTAAGTTGCGGTTTTCAGCATACATCATAAAAGGACCGTAGCTGGGTGCTTGCAAAGTGAAAACCCATCCTTCGGTCTCTTTTTCTTTTGCTGTTTCCTTTGCTGCTTCTATGGCACTTTCCGGTAAACCGGCCAATTGTGACTTATCGGTGATGACGAGTTTGTAGTCGTTTGTCTCTTTCAGGTTGTTTTCACTGAATTGCAAGGTCAGCAGACTGAGTTCTTTACACAAAGTACGGTATTTTTCTTTGGCTTCTGCTTGCAGATTGGCCCCGTTGCGGACGAAGCCATTATAGATGTCCTTTAATAGTTTCTCTTGTTCCGGATTCAGTGTCTCTTTGTCCTGTTGCTCATAGACCGTTTTGATGCGGGTGAACAAATCCTGGTTTAAGCTGATATTATTGGCGTGTTTGCTCATCAGCGGCATGAGGGTCTTGGCAAGTTCTTGCATCTCGTCATCGGTCTCTGCGCTGAGCAGATTGTCGAATACGGCACTGACACGTTGCAGCATTTCGCCCGATTTCTCGTATGCCGCTATTGTATTGGCGAAAGTCGGGGTTTTGCTGTTTTTGATGATAGCTTCTATTTCGGCGTTCTGCCGACGGATGCCTTCGCGGATGGCTGGTTCGTAGTCTTCAATCTTGATCTTGTCGAACGGGACAACTCCGTGCAACGTGGGGTATGCTTCAAAAAAAGGATTTTGAGGTGATAGTTTGTTCATAAGATGATGTTTAGTGTTGATGCGGCATCCCAATCATGTTCAACTGTTCGGCAGAGATCAATTGTTTACAAAAGTGCGAAAAAAATAAGCGGCTTCTACAGAAGTCGCTTATTTTTTATTATTTTCTAACTGTATGATTAGTTCACTGATGCCATGTGAGCAATCAGGTCAAGCACTTTGTTAGAATAACCTATTTCGTTGTCATACCAAGATACGACCTTAACGAATGTATCAGTCAAAGCGATGCCTGCTTTGGCGTCGAAGATAGAAGTGCGGGTGTCGCCCAAGAAGTCGGAAGAAACGACGTCATCTTCGGTATAACCCAGAATACCTTTCAGCTCGCCTTCAGAAGCCTCTTTCATGGCGGCGCAGATTTCTGCGTACTTAGCGGGTTTAGCCAGGTTTACAGTCAAATCGACTACGGATACGTCCAAAGTCGGAACGCGCATCGACATGCCGGTCAGTTTGCCATTCAGTGCAGGGATTACTTTACCTACGGCCTTTGCAGCACCGGTAGAAGACGGGATGATGTTGCCGGAAGCGGCACGACCGCCTCTCCAGTCTTTCATCGAAGGACCGTCAACTGTCTTCTGAGTAGCAGTTGTAGAGTGAACGGTAGTCATCAAGCCATCGGTGATGCCCCATTTGTCGTTCAACACCTTAGCGATAGGGGCCAAGCAGTTGGTCGTACAAGAAGCGTTAGACACGAACTGAGTGCCCTTAACGTATGTTTTTTCGTTCACGCCGCAAACAAACATCGGAGTGTCATCCTTAGAAGGAGCGGACATTACAACGTATTTTGCACCAGCCTCGATATGAGCCTGAGCCTTTTCTTTGGTCAGGAACAAACCGGTGGATTCTACTACGTATTCTGCACCCACTTCGTTCCACTTCAAATCAGCCGGATTCTTTTCAGCTGTGATGCGGATAGCTTTTCCGTTTACAATCAGTCTGCTCTTTTCTACGTCAGCTTCGATAGTTCCGTCAAACTGTCCGTGCATGGTGTCGTACTTCAGCATATAGGCCAAGTAGTCTACCGGGCAAAGGTCGTTAATACCAACGATTTGAATATCGTTTCTTTTCTGTGCAGCGCGGAATACGAAACGTCCGATACGTCCGAATCCATTAATACCTACTTTCATCATTTTTGTTTAAGCTTTAAAGAGTTCTTGTAATATTTATTCAAAATATCTCTCGATTTAATATCGTGTTTTTTTAAGAATTGCGGTGCAAAAGTACGGATTTGTTTTTATATTC
>CAUUOT010000169.1:0-3737 GCA_963546815.1 uncultured Bacteroides sp. | reverse complement strand
TTTGAGAACATAAAGCGCAAGAAGTCTTTTCTTTGCGTTGGTCTGGATACAGACATCAAGAAAATACCGGAACACCTGCTGAAAGAGGAAGATCCTATATTCACCTTCAACAAAGCCATCGTCGATGCTACTGCCGACCTTTGCATCGCTTACAAGCCTAACCTCGCCTTCTACGAAAGCATGGGCGTGAAGGGCTGGATTGCTTTTGAGAAAACGGTGAACTACATCAAGCAGAACTACCCCGACCAATTCATCATTGCCGATGCCAAACGCGGCGACATCGGCAACACTTCCGCCATGTACGCCCGCACTTTCTTTGAAGAGTTGGAGATTGACTCCGTGACCGTAGCCCCTTATATGGGTGAAGACAGCGTCACTCCTTTCCTTACTTATAAGGAGAAATGGGTCATCCTGCTTGCACTCACCAGCAATAAGGGTTCGCATGACTTCCAGCTGACGGCCGACACCAATGGCGAACGTCTCTTCGAGAAAGTGCTGCGCAAGTCGCAAGAGTGGGCGGGCGACGAACAAATGATGTATGTAGTCGGTGCCACGCAAGGCCGTGCTTTCGAAGACATCCGTAAGATTGTCCCCGAACATTTCCTGCTGGTTCCGGGCATCGGTGCGCAAGGCGGCTCGCTGGAAGAAGTCTGCAAATATGGAATGAACCGGATGTGCGGACTGATAGTCAACTCCAGCCGCGGCATCATCTATGCGGATAGCACGGAAAACTTTGCCGCCGCCGCACGAAAGGCGGCGCAAGAGGTACAGACCCAGATGGCCGCACAGCTCCAAACATTTCTTTCTTGAGAAGGAAATAGAAAATGAGACTTAGGAGATTCCGCAGTGTGGCTCTCTTTATTGCGAATTCAGGTTGAATACCACTCCCCCTTCTGCAATCACTCCCTTGTTATACCCTCTGTTCTGAGTATAATAACGGCTACCTCCATACCCTCCGGAAAGGAAGAAGCCGGTACGTGCAGTCAGCCGGTATTCCAGATTGGCACGAACTTGGAGGGCGTAAAGGCGTGCCGGGATGCGCTGGCTTTTATTCTTGAACGTTTCGATATGCTGAAAGCCGAGGTCTCCGCTGACGAATAATTGCCTGCACAGAGGCAGCTCGAGCCCTGCACGGTAGAACAAGGCCGCGGAAAACTTGCTGCCGAAGTCCAGGTAATGCGTACCTCCCCCTATAATCGTGTAGAAAAGCTTATTCTTAAATCGGAGGCCGGCATTCACTTTGGACATATTGCCGGCAAAGAGCATCAACTGCACTTTGGTCTGCGGATTGGCATTGACCAGCCCCAACTGAAATCCATTCATGCTTTCCCTGTAATAGTTGACGAGTCCTATTTGCAATCCTTCGGCACGTACGGCCATGTTGGCGGCGCTTATTTGCGCTCCTTTGGCTGTACCTCCCACCACATTACCTATACCGGAAAACTGAATACCGGTGATGTTCGCTGCCGTGATGTTGGTAAGGGCGGAGAGTTGCGCCCCGCACAAGTCCTTGCCGGCCGCATTCAGCAGTCCGGCGCAGGAAAAGCCTCTAAGACTTCCGCCGGAAATATTGGCCAGGCCGGAAAGTTGCATCCCTGCAGCATCTTCACCGTTTATATTCAGCAAGCCACCTATGCTGACGCTACGGCTGCGATTGCCACTGATATTGGCCAGACCGGAAAGTGTGATGCCCCGTGCATCGTTTCCCGTAATACCTACCAGTCCGGAGACGGACACCCCCGTAAGGCTTCCGTTGATATTGGCGATGCCCGCCGACACGATACCGCGCACCTTCCCTCCTACGATATTCCACAATCCGGCCACTTGTACGCCGTTTGCATCCCTACGCACAATGCCTCCGAAAAGATTTACGCCAACTCCTTTCAAGCGATTCATGGAAGATAATAAGCCGAGGTTGAAGCCGGTGCTCCCTGTGCTGTCGTTACGTTGGGTAGAGCTGTTCTTCCAAAGAGAGAGATCGATGCCCATCGAACCTCGCTCCGCTTTTTGAGAGTCTTGCTTGCCGGAATGAAACTGGGCAGAGGCAGTTGCGACGACCGTCAGAAACAAGAAGAGGAATAAGAAGAATCGTTTCATGGCTCAGTAGATTTCGTCCGGCCAAGGTGCCGGTTGCCCGGTAGTACGCAGTACAGGTCGCTGTGCATCCACAGACCGGAGGTAGTTGCTTAATTTACGCGACAGCTCTCTGACGAGTTCGGGCTTCTCCTTGGCTCTGTCGTGCATTTCACCGATGTCCGCAGGAATATGGAAAAGTTCATGTTTACCGTTGCCGAAGTAATAGACCAGTTTCCACTCGCCCGAGCGGATGGAACAGGTAGCCCCGATACCCGGCCCCGAAGGTCCCCAACTATTGGGATAATGCCAATAGATATCACGCCGCTTCATTTCACCTTTCCCGGTGAGTAGAGGCATGAAACTGATGCCGTCGCGTTGCTGTACGGTCGTGTAGTCTTTTACTCCCGCCACTTCGAGAAGGGTAGGAAAGAAATCCTCTATCATCAGGTAATGGTCGCACTTTGTTCGAGGAGCGACGACACCGGGCCAACGTACAATCATGGGTTCGCGTACTCCTCCCTCGTAGGCGGAACCTTTCCCACTGTTCAGCGGATAGTTCTGGATGTGCAACTGTCCGGCACGGGTATGTGCAGCCAAGCCTCCGTTATCGGACATAAAGACAAGAACAGTATTGTCCGCCAAATTATTCCTGTCCAGATAGTCCATAAGGTCACCCAGACTTTTATCCATCCCTTCTATGAGGGTGGCGTAAGCGGCCTCTACCGGCGGAAGTCCCTTGTCCAGATACTTCCGGTAGAAACGCATATCGGGCTGTATGGGTGTATGGATGGCATAATGCGCCATGTATAGGAAGAACGGTTTATCCAGACGCTGCGCATCGTCCAACGCCTTCATGGCCTCTATGGTAAGCGCTTCACTCAGGAAAATGTCTGTTCCATGATATTGCTCCAACCCGGGTACAGCGGCCAAGGGACTCTTTCCGTCAGCTCTGTTGCCGAAGTTCTCTTTGCCGTAGTAGCTGGCAGGCGAACCTGCGGCATGCCCGGCGATGTTCACTTCAAAGCCCATCTTCAGAGGGTCGGCTCCGGGAGTACCCTCAGCACCGAAGTGAGCTTTCCCGCAATGAATGGTATGATAGCCGTTGTTTTTAAGCAGTTCCGCTAAAGAAGTGACTTGTGTGGTTCGCTCTACGCCGGGTTCTTGGCAAATGCCGTTGACGTTCCATTCTGGATAGATCATGACAGAGTCCGGCTGTTCGTGAGTGGTATTTTTGCGGAGTGTCCAGCTGGTCACGCGATGCCTCGCCGCATTCATTCCCGTAAAGAGGCTTACGCGCGAAGGAGAACTGATGCTGCAGGCATAGGCCTGCGTGAACATCTTGCCTTGCGCAGCCATTCGCTCCATGTTAGGGGTATTATACGTGTCATTGTACGTGGTACGCTGTGTCCAGAAGGGCAAGGATGTATCCTGCCATCCCATGTCGTCCGCCAGGAACAAGATGATGTTGGGGTGTTTCTCCTGAGCGGAAGCATCACCGGACGGAATACCGCATGTTTCTTCCGCCATGCCGCATATCGGCAGCATGGCAGCGGATAGTAGCAATTCGTTTTTCATCTTCTATGGAATATCAGGGGCGGAAGTTCCCCCGACGTGTATTGTTGTTTTTATCCTTTAGCCTCCTGATAGAGGCAGCGTTTAAT
>CAUUOT010000168.1:0-3739 GCA_963546815.1 uncultured Bacteroides sp. | reverse complement strand
TCATTGAGAAACGGTCACTTGTTTGTTTTCAGTATTTGGGCGGCATGTTCTTTGGTTTTCACTTCTTTAGAGGTGATGATACGCTCAATGATGCCTTTTTCGTCTATGATAAAAGTTGTGCGGAAAGTTCCCATATACTTGCGTCCGTACATGCTTTTCTCTCCCCATACGCCGAATTGTTCTACCAGCTTTTTGTCTGTGTCGGCAATCAGGCTAAAAGGCAGGTTGTTCTTTTCTATGAACTTCCGGTGAGATTTATCATTGTCCACACTGACGCCGATGACTTCATAGCCGGCTTTGCGCAGCTCAGCATAGTTGTCTCGCAGATTGCAGGCCTGTGCGGTGCAGCCGGATGTCATGTCTTTGGGATAGAAATAGAGTGCTATTTTCTTTCCTTTATAGGTGCTCAGATGGATTTCTTCACCTTTCTCGTTGATGCCCAGTACTTCGGGCGCTTTATCTCCTATATTCATTATTTCAATCGATTAGAGTTCCAAGTCTCCGTTGAAAATCTCGTGCCATGGCAGCCCTTGCTTGTTGAGCTGTTCCATGAAAGGATCGGGGTCGAACTCTTCCACGTTCCATACTCCCGGTTTCTTCCATAGGCCTTTGAGGTACATCATTGTGCCAATCATGGCAGGAACGCCGGTGGTGTAGCTCACCCCTTGCATGCCGGTCTCCTTGTATGCCTCTTGATGGCTACAGTTGTTATAGATATAATAGGTGTGCTCCTTGCCGTCCTTCAGTCCGCGAATACGGCAACCGATGGATGTTTCTCCCTCGTAGTTCTCGCCCAAGTCTTGCGGGTTGGGAAGCACGGCTTTGAGGAACTGTAACGGGACAATCTTCATTCCGTTATATTCTATTTCATCAATACGTGCCATGCCGATGTTTTGTATTACACGCAGGTGAGTCAGGTATTCCTGGCCGAACGTCATCCAAAAGCGTGCGCGCTTGATGGTGGGGAAGTTTTTCACCAAAGACTCCAGTTCTTCGTGATAAAGCAAGTATGAGTCGCGGGGGCCGATGTTGGGGTAAGTCAAATCTTTGTGGATTTCCAATGGAAGGGTAGTGACCCATCGACCGTTTTCGTAATAACGCCCATTCTGCGTGATTTCACGGATATTGATTTCAGGATTAAAGTTGGTGGCAAATGCCTTGTGATGGTTACCCGCATTACAGTCCACAATGTCCAGGTATTCTATCCGGTCAAAGTGATGCTTGGCTGCATAAGCCGTATATACACCACTTACGCCGGGATCGAAACCGCATCCCAGTATTGCTGTCAGTCCGGCATCTTCGAAGCGTTTCTTGTAGGCCCATTGCCAACTATATTCAAAGTGGGCTACGTCCTTTGGCTCGTAGTTGGCTGTGTCCAGATAGTTGACGCCGCTCTTCAAACAAGCTTCCATGATAGTGAGATCCTGATAAGGAAGGGCTACATTTATGACGATTTCGGGTTTGAAACTCCCGAAGAGTGCTGTCAGTTCATCCACGTTGTCTGCGTCTACCTGAGCGGTTTTGATGGCAGGGTTGCCAATCGCTTTTACAACAGCGTCGCATTTGGACTTGGTTCGACTGGCTATCATGATTTCTGTGAACACATCTGCATTCTGAGCCACTTTGTGGGCGACGACGGTACCTACACCGCCTGAACCGATAATAAGAACTTTACCCATTTCTTCTACTATTATAATATAACCTATGATGGTTTACGAAATACGGAGAGCAAATATAAGGGTTAATTCTTAGAAAAGCATGAAGAAGATGTTATTAATTTTACCCGAGTTCGACATAAGATTGCTCGGTAATTCCTTTCTCCTTCCTTTTTTAAAGTTGCAGAATATCTTTGGAGATTACTTGACAGTATAACGACTGCTGGAACAAGTCTTGACTATCACAATACATTTTTGTCATCACCTTCGTACCATCTTCTTTCCAAGTTCTTTCCAAGTTCTTTCCAAGTTCTTTCCATGTTCGTATTTATCTTCCCTCTATAGACACCAAAGAAAATACGAATATGGACCGAAGATGAACCGAAGATGTACCCTCTTTTTGAGCAGTGGAAGTGTGCTGCGGAAAAATAGGTCTGCCTTCACGCCGTCCACGCCGCATGCGGTTCAGCCCTTCGTCTTTCAATCCTGCCAAACTGGCAGGATATCGTCTCTACTTTAATCATATCAGAGGATTTGCTCTGTTTGGCACGTCGTTTGTCCTTCTGTTGGCGTCTGCCGATGCGGTGGACAATGACAACGAATAGTAACAAATAAAATAGTGAACAATCATGGGAAAAATTATTGGTATTGACTTAGGAACAACAAACTCTTGTGTTGCCGTATTCGAAGGCAACGAACCAGTAGTAATCGCTAACAGTGAAGGCAAGCGCACCACTCCTTCGGTAGTAGCATTTGTAGACGGTGGCGAGCGTAAGGTGGGTGACCCTGCCAAACGTCAGGCCATCACGAATCCTACTAAGACGGTCTTCTCCATTAAACGTTTTATGGGCGAGAATTGGGACCAAGTACAGAAAGAAGTAGCACGCATGCCTTACAAGGTGGTGAAAGGCGATAACAACACGCCGCGTGTGGATATAGACGGACGCCTTTATACTCCGCAGGAAATCTCGGCAATGATTCTACAAAAGATGAAAAAGACTGCTGAAGATTATCTGGGGCAAGAAGTGACAGAAGCCGTCATCACTGTGCCCGCTTACTTCTCTGATTCGCAACGCCAGGCTACGAAGGAGGCCGGACAGATTGCTGGCTTGGATGTGAAGCGTATCGTAAACGAACCGACCGCCGCAGCATTGGCTTACGGCATCGACAAGTCTCATAAAGATATGAAAGTGGCTGTGTTTGACCTCGGGGGAGGAACATTCGATATTTCTATTCTGGAGTTCGGCGGCGGGGTGTTCGAAGTGCTGTCGACCAATGGAGATACACATCTGGGAGGTGATGACTTCGATCAGGTAATCATTGACTGGTTGGTGCAAGAATTCAAGAACGACGAGGGTGCCGACTTAACGCAAGACCCGATGGCCATGCAGCGTCTGAAGGAAGCTGCCGAGAAGGCTAAGATAGAACTGTCTTCGTCTACAAGTACCGAAATCAACTTGCCGTACATTATGCCAGTGGGTGGCGTGCCCAAGCACTTGGTGAAGACTTTGACACGTGCTAAGTTCGAGGCTTTAGCGCACAACCTGATTCAAGCTTGTCTGGAGCCGTGTAAGAAAGCGATGAGCGACGCGGGCCTGAAGAATGCCGATATTGACGAGGTGATTCTCGTAGGAGGTTCTTCGCGTATACCGGCCGTGCAGAAACTGGTGGAAGACTTCTTCGGAAAAGTACCGTCGAAGGGCGTCAACCCCGACGAAGTAGTGGCTGTAGGTGCCGCCGTGCAGGGCGCCGTCTTGACGGACGAAATCAAGGGCGTGGTACTGCTGGACGTCACTCCGCTGTCTATGGGTATCGAGACACTGGGTGGTGTGATGACCAAACTCATCGATGCCAATACCACCATCCCGTGCAAGAAGAGCGAAACTTTCTCTACCGCTGCGGACAACCAAACAGAGGTGACCATACACGTGTTGCAAGGCGAGCGTCCGATGGCTGCACAGAACAAATCTATAGGCCAGTTCAACCTGACGGGCATCGCTCCGGCTCGCCGTGGCGTTCCGCAGATTGAAGTAACGTTCGATATCGATGCTAACGGCATCCTCAACGTATCTGCCAAGGATAAG
>CAUUOT010000167.1:0-3748 GCA_963546815.1 uncultured Bacteroides sp. | reverse complement strand
GGTTGAGTCGTACGAAGGCGCTATCTGATAAGTAGGCATCCCACCGAACAGCGCGTTTGTCCAGCGGCTGCGCTCGCCCGTCTGTTCGTAGTACGCTTTCACCTCTTGTCCGGCGCCGGCGCCGGCAGCCATGTCGTGCTGAAACAGGATGCGGTTCTCTATATCCGCCGGAAAGAAGTAGGCGAAAGAGAGCAGGGCGAATGCCAGAACGGCAATCAAATCGGGGAGAATCTTCTTCATGACTGCTAATAATAAAGGTGATGATTCTGTCACTCTCCCCTAAGGATGCCGGACCAAGTGCAGGCAGGATTCCTCCGGAGAGCGGTCACAAAGGTACGACATTTCTTCCTGTGCCCTATCATTTACAATCAGCATTATTATGCCTGAGCTTGATATCAGAAAAGAATATCAGCGAGACGTCGTAGATAAGGTATGCACGCATTACGCCACTTAATGATTAGCGGTTAGTGATGAACGGTCCATTCCCCGAACCACTCACCACTAACCGCTAAACACTAACCGCTATAGTTTACTCTTCCTCTTCTTTATGGTTCCTTATCAGCAGGTAAGCGATGGGCGATGCCACGAACAGAGACGACAGCGTGCCGAATACCACACCCAAAATCATGGCGAAGGCAAAGCTGCGGATGGAGTCGCCGCCAAGGATGAAGATGCACAGCAACACAATCAACGTGCTGAGCGAGGTGTTGATGGTACGTGCCAGCGTGGTGTTCAGCGAGTCGTTGAACAGCAGCGTCTTCTTACGCTTGGGGTAGAGGCCGAAGAACTCGCGCACACGGTCGAAGATAACCACCTTGTCGTTGATGGAGTAACCGATGGCGGTGAGGATGGCGCCGATAAACGTCTGATCTATCTCGAGCGAGAAAGGCATCCAGCCCCAGCAGATGGAGTACACGCCCAATATGAGCACCGTGTCGCACGCCAGCGCCGTTACCGAGCCGATGCTGTAGGCGATGTTGCGGAAACGTATCAGGATGTAGATGCCGATGGCAATGAGCGCCAGTACTACGGACCAGATGGCGGACACCTTGATGTCGTCTGCAATGCTGGGACCTACCTTCTGCGAGCTGACTATACTTCCTCCTGTGTGGTTTTCGCGGTCAATGAAGGTTTCCAGCGTGATGTTCTGCGTCAATACCGGCTTGAGTGTTTCGTAGAGGTATGCCTCAATTTCGGAGTCGACATTGTTGCCTTCTTCCTCTATGCGGTAGTTGGTGCTGATGCGCACGGTCTTTCCATCCGTTCCGATGGCAATCACGCTGACGTTAGCGTCGCCGAACTTGCTTGCGATGAGCTGGCGTATCTGTTCCGGTTCTACTTTGTTTTCGAACTGCACCTTGAAGTTACGTCCTCCAGTGAAGTCGATGCTCTGGCTTAGTCCACGGGTAGAGAGGAAGGCGATGCACACTACGGCCAGAACTCCCGCAATGCTCAACCATGCTTTGTTTCTGCCCATGAAGTCGAAGTGCACGTTTGCCATCAGGTTCTTCGATATGGGCGAAGAGAACGTCAGGTTCAGCAATTTGTCCTTGCTCATGAAGTAGTCGTAGAACAGGCGCGTCATGAATACGGCGGTGAAGAACGAAATCAGGATACCGATAATCAGCGTCGTGGCAAAGCCGCGGATAGGTCCCGTACCGAAGTTAAACAGGATGATACCCGTGATGATGGACGTCAAGTTGGAGTCGAAGATGGCAGAGAATGCGTTGGCGTAACCGTCTGCCAGTGCTTTCTTCACGCCTTTGCCCGTGCGGAGCTCTTCTTTGGTGCGCTCGTAAATCAGCACGTTGGCGTCTACTGCCATACCCAGCGACAGTACCATACCCGCAATGCCGGACATGGTCAGCGCCGCTTGGAAAGAAGACAAGATACCCAGTGTGAAGAACAGGTTGAGCACCAATGCGCCATTGGCCACCATGCCCGGTACGAGGCCGTACATCGAGCACATGTAAACCATCAGCAGTACCAGCGCCACGATGAACGAGACGATACCCGCATTGATGGAGGCTTGTCCCAGCGACGGACCCACGATGTCTTCCTGCACAATGTGTGCGGGGGCTGGCATCTTACCCGATTTCAGTACGTTGGCCAAGTCCTTCGCCTGTTCGGGTGTGAAGTGGCCGGTGATTTGCGAGTTGCCTCCGGTAATCTCCTGATTGACGTTCGGCGCGGAGTAGACGTATCCGTCCAGCACGATGGCAATGCTCTTGCCGATGTTCTGCTTGGTGAGCTGTGCCCAGCGACGTGCGCCGTCGGTGTTCATCGACATGCTTACGGCGGGCTTGCCGAAGTGGTCGTACTCATCTTTGGCACTCACTACCACGTCGCCTTCCAGAGGAGCCTTGCCATTGCGCTCGGTAGAACGTATGGCATACAGCTCGAAGGTCTGCGCCTTTGGATCGTATTCGTATGGAGAGACACCCCACTTCAAGCGAAGGTCTTTCGGCAGCTCGGCCATTACTTCGGGCATGGAGAGGTAGCCGTTGATGCGTGCGGTATCTTTGGCGTTGGCAAAGCCTGTCACGGGACCGTCGTTGGTATTCACCTGCAAGATTGCCAGCAAAGGATGTTCCTTGCGGATGCGTTCGAGGTCGGCGGCTTTCGTCTTGCTTTCGCCCTTCAGGGCAGCGGCAAGGCTGTCGGTCGTACTGGTGGCTTGTGCCGGTTGGGCGGCCGCGGTATCGGGGGTTGCTTCTTCCGCCTCGGGGGCTGCGTCGGCCAGCAGAGTGCGTAGCTTGGCGTCGGCGGCTTGCAGGTAAGGCGCTATGTCTTTCGCCGTGTAGGTCTCCCAGAACTCGAGGTTGGCCGAGCCTTGCAGCAGCTTCCTCACACGTTCGGGTTCCTTGATGCCCGGCAGCTCCACCATGATGCGTCCCATCTTGTCTTCCAGACTTTGTATGTTGGGCTGCACTACGCCGAAACGGTCGATACGTGTACGCAACACGTTGTACGAGTTCTCTACGGCGGCTTTCACCTCTTCGCGGAGCACTTTCTCTACTTCGGTGTCGGACGACTTCTGGTTCACCTTGTCCTTGAGTTGCTGGGTGGCGAATAGCTCGGCGAGTTTGCCTTGCGGAGCCAACCTGTGATACTCTTTGACGAAGAGGGTGATGATGTCTTCCTGACTTACCACCGCTTGTTTGGCAGCGTTGGTCAGAGCTTGATTGAAGATCTCGTCGGTCTTGTTGTCCGCCAGTACCTTGATGACGTCGGGCACGGATACTTCGAGGATGACGTTCATACCGCCTTTCAAGTCAAGGCCTAAACTTATTTCCATCTCGCGGCACTGCTTCAGCGTCCAGTTGCCGAAGTACACTTTCTCGTTAGCCAGAGAGTCGAGGTAATTCTGCTCCATCCTTGTGTCACCTTTCGCGAACTCTTTCGCCTGATTGGTGTAGTGGCGAGTCACAAAAGAGAAAGAGAGATAGAACACACACACCAGTGTGAGCAATAGCGCAAAAGCCTTTACAAATCCTTTGTTTTGCATGTTACTTTTAGTTTATTATGGTTATTTATTTAAGTCCTACGGCTTTATAAGGCTGCAAATATAGTTCTTTTTTCACAACTCATGCCTTCCGGACGTCGTTTTTTACTCATGGCCACCCACTAATCGCTCGCCGACAAACATAAAAATATACGTATGCCACCAGCATGACATACGTATATCATTTCCTCCCCTCCATAAAGAGGAGGGGCCGGAAGAGAGGCTTCAGGGAAGAGACTGTTA
>CAUUOT010000166.1:0-3758 GCA_963546815.1 uncultured Bacteroides sp. | reverse complement strand
AAGAAGAGTATGAAAGCAATAACAAGCATTCCCTCGCGACAGAACGCGATGCGCGAACTAAAGGATTATCTGATGATTGCCGTGGGCATGATTATGTACGATATAGGGTGGACGGTGTTCCTGCTACCCAACGACATCACTACGGGCGGCGTGCCGGGCATCGCATCCATTATTTACTTCGCCACGGGACTGCCGGTACAGTACAGCTATTTCAGCATCAACTTCGTGCTGCTGGTGCTCTCTATCTACATCATGGGGTGGAAGTTCAGCGTGAAAACCATCTACGCGGTGTTTACGCTGACCTTCTTTCTGACCATCATCCAGAAGCTGACGGCGGGCATGAACCTGCTGCACGACCAGCCTTTCATGGCTTGCGTCATCGGAGCGTCGTTCTGCGGAGGGGGCATCGGCATCGCCTTCTCGTACAACGGAAGTACGGGCGGTACGGACATCATCGCGGCCATCGTCAACAAGTATAGGGACATCACGCTGGGCAAGGTGGTGCTGGGGTGCGACCTCATCATTATATCCTGCAGTTACTTCGCCCTGCGAGATTGGGAGAAGGTGGTGTACGGATACGCCACCCTGTATATATGCAGCTTCGTACTGGACCAGGTGGTGAACAGTGCCCGGCAGTCGGTGCAGTTCTTCATCATCAGCAACCGGTACGAAGAGATAGCCAAACAAATCAATGTCTATCCGCGACGGGGAGTAACGGTGATCAATGCTTCGGGCTTCTATACGGGACGCGAGGTGAAGATGCTCTTCATCCTTGCCAAGAAGCGAGAGTCGGTCGTTATCTTCCGATTGATAAAAGACATAGACCCCAACGCTTTTGTCTCGCAGAGCGCGGTCATCGGAGTCTATGGAGAGGGATTCGACAAGATTAAGGTAAAATAAACCGGCCTTTATTCCAACGATAGACTATGGGGCGGCGGACGAAGGGTTTCAACTTCTCCGCCACCTCTTTATCCATATAGTCGGTTGTGGTGAGTGTGAAGGAGAGTGTGGCGTCCGCAGCGGAAAGTTCAGCCTCCATCAGCAGCATATCGGCTTGACGGCGGGCGGCGGAATAGGCGTAAACGTCTGCCGTGTCCGCTGAGGCGGGGACAATGAAATCGTCCATCACGGGCAAGTCCGGGAGGAAAGAGGAAGCGGGCAACTTCCGCCAGTCCGTAGTGTAGAACTCGACGTGACTGTCGCACGCCGGGGCGCAGACGGTAGAGACGGTGCAGATGATCTTCGTACTGTCGTTCACAGGCAAGAGTTTCATCTGCCACGTGCTTTGAGGGGTCATTCTTAAGCGGAGGTAATCGGCGGTAAGCTCGGTCATCTCGGACTTGGCGCCGAAGGTGTTGGTCACTTCTGCCTTCATCTTGCTTTCCAAGAAATCGATGCAGTCCGCCCGGTTCACCGCCGAGAGCAACGGGCAAAGCGTATCGGGCATGGCTACGAAACACGTCTTGGCCTCCTGCGCCCGCAGACTGCCCAGTCCGAAGAGGAGTAAACCTGTCAGGAAGATGTTCCACTTTCCTTTTATCATACGATTTGTTTTCTTCATGTATTCCATTGTTGGATGCCGCTATTTACTTCCCAAATATAGGAAGAACATTCCAATCAGTACAAGGACGAGGTCGACAGCCTTGCTTTTTAGGTTCTTTTCACGGAAGAAGAGTGCGCCGAAGAGAAACGACACCACCACGCTGCCGCGGCGCACCATCGAGACGACGGATATCAGGGAGTCGTCCAAGCTCAAGGCGTAGAAATAGGCAAAGTCCGCCGCGCAGAGGAAAAGGGAGATACCGATAATCGTCCATTTCCAGCGGAAGGGGGTGCTCTCCTTCCGCCTCGGATACCACAGCAGCAGGATGACGGGGCACAGGATGAGAACTTGGTAGACATTGTACCACGACTGCACCGTCAGGGGATGGAAGCGTTGCATCAGATACTTGTCGTACAGTCCGCTGACGGCGCCCGCCACAGCGGCAAGCACGATGAAGAGAATCAACCGGTTGTGCCGGAAGTCAATGCCCTCCTTCTTGCCCGAGCGACTCAGCATGAAGAAAGAGAGCACGGCCAGCAGCACGCCCGTCCACTGATACAAGTTCAGCCGCTCGCCGAACACCAGCATGGCGCCCACCAGCACCATCACCGGGCGCGTAGCGTTTATCGGCCCCACGATGGTGAGCGGCAGATGCTTCATGCCGAAGTAGCCGAAGACCCACGAAGAGAGCACGATGAGCGACTTCACTACAATGAGCCTGTGCACCTCCCACTCCGCCGCGGGCACGAAAAGAATTGTGCCCTTCAGCACAGAGGGAGCCAATGCCGAGAGCAATATTAGAGGCAGAAAGACGAGACTGGAGAATATCGTATTGAGAAACAGCACCGGAAGCACCGCATTATCGTGCAGCGAGTGCTTCTTGAAAGCATCGTAGAACCCCAGCAAGGCGGCCGAAAGGAAAGCGAGCAATAACCACATAGGCATTGAAAAGGTCAGACGGTCTCTATTCGGAAAATCTCTTCGGGATAGGTGATATCTACCAAAAATAAGGCGTTCGCGGGGACGGAGGTTCCCGCCCGGCAACGGTCGCGCTGCTCGATGACCCTCCGAAAGCCCTCAACACTGAGTTTGCCCCGCCCCACCTCGAGCAACGTACCCACTACGGCACGCACCATGTTGCGCAAGAAGCGGTCGGCACGGATGGTAAAGACCCACGTCGTCTCGTCCTGCCGCGTCCACAAGGCGTGCATAACGCGGCAGTTGTTGGTCTTGACGTCCGTATGCGACTTGCTGAAGCTGCTGAAGTCGGCATAGTCCGACAACGTCCGCGCCGCTTCGTTCATCCGCTCGAAGTCCGGTGACTGAAACAAGCGGTATCTGTACCTGCCCTCAAACGGGAGCTTGGCCGTGGTGACGTAGTAACGATACATACGCGACGTGGCACTGAAACGGGCATGCGCATCGGGCACCACGGCACGCAGGCGGCAGACGGAAATATCGTGGGGAAGGAGGCGGTTCAGCTTATCGATCACGAAGTCCGTATCCAGCATCCCCTCACTGTCGAAGTGAGCCACCATAAGCGCGGCGTGCACACCCGCATCCGTGCGCCCCGCCCCCACGACCTCTACCTCGCGGCGCAGCAACGTACTCAGTGCCCTCGTCAAGCACTCCTGCACGCTCGTTCCGTTGGGTTGCACCTGCCAGCCGTGGTACGCCGCGCCGTCATAGGCCAAGTATATGAAATATCGTTGCACTTCCTTTTTTTTACGATGCTGAAATCCGTCGCAAAGGTATAAAAAGAGAGGAGAAAAGCAGCAATCGTCCGGAGTTTCCGCTCATCAGCAGACAAGTAACGGCATCATCTTCTCAGAAATAAGACGTCACTCCCTTCCCCAAAGGATATTCTTTTCTTGCAAAAGGGATATTCTTTTCAGTCAAAACAAATATTCTTTTCAAGCAAAAGAGATATTCTTTCTTTACTGAAAACTAGTCTTTGGACGAAGGAAGAGGAGTCTTTCCCCACGAAATAACCGGTATTATTCAATGAAAAGGGAGGATTAGGCTTCCTCTAAGATTTGCCACGCCGCCGGCAGACAGTCCGCCACATCGCCGGCCGTCATGCCGATGAGACCTTTCGTCCGGCGTGAGATGTCTCCCGCCAAGCCATGCACATACACGGCCAGAGTGGCGGGCCGGCCCGCGGAGGGTGGCACAGTGACAACGGCGACACCACACCCCCCCCCCCCCGACACGC
>CAUUOT010000165.1:0-3781 GCA_963546815.1 uncultured Bacteroides sp. | reverse complement strand
GGAGCCGGTATCAATCAAGGCAGTGGCGAGGATTGTAAGCGAACCTCCGCCTTCGATGTTGCGTGCTGCACCGAAGAAACGTTTGGGCTTGTGCAACGCATTGGCATCTACACCGCCCGACAGTACTTTGCCGGAAGCGGGAGATACGGTGTTGTACGCACGTGCTAAACGGGTGATGGAGTCGAGGAAAATGACGACATCGTGCCCGCACTCCACCATACGCTTGGCTTTTTCGAGGACGATGCCGGCTATCTTCACGTGGCGTTCGGCCGGTTCGTCGAAGGTTGAAGCGATAACCTCCGCATTGACCGTGCGTGCCATGTCTGTCACCTCTTCAGGACGTTCGTCGATGAGCAGCATAATCATATAGACTTCGGGATGATTGGCGGCTATGGCATTGGCGATGTCTTTCATCAAGATTGTTTTACCGGTCTTGGGTTGTGCTACAATCAAAGCACGTTGCCCCTTGCCGATGGGTGCAAAAAGATCGACAACACGGGCGGACATGGAATCTGAATACCCGCCTTTGCAGAGTTTGAATTTCTCGTCCGGGAAGAGTGGGGTGAGGTGCTCGAACGGTACGCGGTCGCGCACGAAAGCCGGGTCGCGTCCGTTGATTTTGGATACTTTGACCAGTGGGAAATATTTTTCACCTTCTTTGGGAGGACGGATGACGCCTTCTACCACATCGCCGGTTTTCAAACCGAATATTTTGATTTGAGACAGCGATACGTAGATGTCGTCCGGTGAAGATAGGTAGTTATAGTCGGAAGAACGAAGGAACCCATAGCCGTCCTGCATGATTTCCAATACACCGATACCGGAAAGGATGTCGTCAAATTCATAGACTTTTTCGCGTTCAGTCACAGGCTTATTGTCCGGAGCGGCCGCATAGTTCTCGGTGTTGCCGTTCTGTTGTGCGGGGCGTTGCTGCATCGGACGCTGTTGGTTGTATCCTCCGGTACGATTGTTATTATTATTGTTGCCGTTATTGTTGTTGTCGCGAGGACGGAGACGCGGGCGTTGTTGCGTTTGACGTTCGGCGGGTATTGCGGGAGGTGCAGGGGTATCGGCTTTGGTAGACTCGAATTTGCCGATAAGCTCGGAGGGTAGTTCAACCTTTTCTGTCGGAAGATCCTCGATGGGAACAAAGTCGTCTTCGGTTTCTGCCAAAATCGGACTTTCGTCCACCACGACTTTCTTTTCTATCTTGGTTTCCAGTTTCGGGGCTTTTGCCTCAGAGTTCTGTTTCGGCTCTGTTGTCTTAGGGGCTTCCGTTGCTTTCGGAGAAGTATTTTCTTCCTTTATTTTACGTGGGCGTCCCGGTTTGCGTTTAGGTGAGACGGACGTTTCTTTAGAAGAAACTGTTGCAGCGGCGTTGGTCGGTTCTTTGACTACTTCAGCGGGTTTGGCTTGTTCTTTGGCAGCTGGAGACTCTTCTGCCTTAGGCTTGGGCAGGTCTCCATTTTTATTGGCAGAGAATGCTTTGTCGGCACCTTCTTTCTTTGCGCTTTTTTCAGTTACGCGAGAACGTTTATCACCTTTGCGCTCCTCTTTCAGCTTATCTGCTGCCACTTTCTTGGTTGCACCTGCGATGGCCTGTTCGTCAAGTATCTTGTAAACAAGTTCTTCTTTTTTTAATGATTCTGTTTTTTTTATACCCAGTTCTTGGGCAATGGATTGCAATTCCGACAAGCTTTTGTCATTCAGTTGAATGATGTTATACATACAGTATACGTGTGAAAAGTTTAATATTTTATTGTTTTGAAAAAGGCGTATTTCATATTTACAGTTGTCCTCTGGTGCAACTTTCGCCTGTTTATTCGTAATATACTATTTATAAGGGAATGTTTGTATTGAACCGGAAATCTGATTAACGAGTCTTGCTTGAGCAAGCGTGGCAGAGTGTTTCAACGGCGCAAAGATAAAGAAATTTTCCAGTTCTATGAATAAACTTACTTTTTTTTAGATGGAAGCGTATATTTTATTCAGGGAGCGAAGAGGTCACTACCCATACTTTTCTTGTTTTTTCGTCTACTCTGAAACGGTTGTCTGTCCGTTCTCCGACTAACCAGATGATATCTTCGCCACAGCAGAGTAGCCATTGCCGTTCTTTGCGTAAAAGAGAAAATTTACGGTCAGTCAGGTAGTCGCTTACTTTTTTCCTTCCCTTCATTCCGAAAGGGATAAAGGAGTCTCCTTTTTCCCAAAGACGCAGGGATAGGGGATGCCTGAGTTTGTCCGCATCGAAGCATGCCGTGCTTTTGTCTTGTGGAATCATAAAGTCCGGGGTATAGGCATACTCTTTTATTTCCAAAATCGGTTCGGGTGCTTCTTGCAGTGGTTCTATCAAGAGCTGTTCTCTGTCTTTTACGATGCGCCATTCATTGTTGGCAATAGACTTGCCTGGCTGCCCGTCCAGTGTGCGGTATATATTACTCACTTGGGTGGCGTTGAATCCGAGGGGGTGAAGAATTTCGAACAAGACGGTTTCCGCCGCCGGCTCTTGTTTCAGGGCATGGATGCGTATGCCTTTCGGAGTCAGGACCTGTTGTTTAGCTTTCTCTATACCTATATTATATAGGTAAGCGGCGTCGTTCAAGTGTTCGGCTGTCTTGAGGATGCTTTCTCTGACGGAAGGATTGATTTCCTGCATCAACGGGAGCAGGTTCAGTCGTATTTTGTTGCGGGTGTATTCATCTCGCAGATTGGTGCTGTCCGTCACATAGTTCTGGCTGATGCTTGACAGGTAGTCTACGATTTCTTCTCTGTTCATGCAAAGTAAGGGGCGAACTATTTTCCCGTACCGGGGGCGTATGCCGCACAGTCCGTTGATTCCGGTTCCGCGAATCAGGTTGAGTAGCAGTGTCTCTACGCTGTCGTCTTGGTGGTGGGCTACAGCGATGACTGCTGCGCCGCATGCCTTGCGAATCTCCTCGAACCAGTTGTAACGCAATTCTCTGGCGGCCATTTCGATGGAGATGTGTCGTATTTTTGCTTCTTGTTCCGTATCGAAGTGGGCGACGTGCAGCGGTATTCCGCGTTCTTCACAGATTTGGCGGACAAAATCTTCGTCGCGGTCGGACTCTGTTTGGCGGAGATGGAAATTGCAGTGGGCGGCCTCGCATGTATATCCCAAGGCTTGTAGCAGACGCAGTAATGCTACGGAGTCGGCCCCTCCGCTCAGTGCAACGAGTACCTTGTCTGCGTGAGAGAAGAGCCCGTGAAGGCTGATATATCGTTCTATCTTCTGTATTTCCATGCTGCAAAGGTATGTATTTCCGGGTAAAACGAGTTGTTGCGAAAGTTCGCAGGTATATTGCGTAAAAAGGGTATTTCTTTTGCCAGGTATCTTTTTCGGGGATAGAGTATTGCTTTTCAGAATTAGTAGAATTCCAGTCCGAACTCATCTTTCAGTTGCAGTAACGCCTCGTTCTTCTGCGCCATCATCTGAAACCTTTCTACTTTGCTGTAGGCGCGTACCTGTTCGGTGGGGTCGCTGATGCGCACAGTCATGGTGATTTTCGTGTTCTTCAGGCGGGTGCGCAGGTAGTCTTGAAGTGCGGGCACCAGGGCGGAGAAGTCTTTCGCTACGATTTCGTTTTCTACCACTATCTCGAAGGTGGAGGCGTCCGATAGGGTGAGATGCATGTTCTGCATGCGTTTGGCGATGGCCACTTGCTCTTGAGACATCCGTCCGGCATATTCCTGCCAGTAGAAGTTCAAGTCTCTTTCATTGAAAGGGTAGTCTTCCTCTGGCTGTGCGGTCTGTGGCGCCGTG
>CAUUOT010000164.1:0-3790 GCA_963546815.1 uncultured Bacteroides sp. | reverse complement strand
CTGCGTATACTGCTGTTTATGAGTCACAAAAAAGCCCCGGCTTCTTCCTTCAGAAGTCGGGACTTTTTCTTTGCTTGCACCAGAGGCTACTTCTGCCTGATGAAGATGTTGACGGGCGTTCCCTTTAGGTTCCATTTTTCGCGCATCTTGTTCTCCAGAAAGCGTCTGTAGGGCTCTTTGACGTACTGCGGGAGGTTGGCGAAGAAGACGAATGAGGGTACCTGCGTGTTGGGCAGCTGCGTGATGTACTTTATCTTGATGTACTTCCCCTTGGTGGCGGGGGGCGGATAGGCCTCGATGAGGGGTAGCATCTCTTCGTTGAGGCGGGCGGTGGGGATGCGAATCATGCGGTTGCGGTAGACTTCGCGCGCCTCTTCCAGCACCTTGAGGATGCGCTGCTTGGTCAGTGCCGAAGCGAAGACGAGGGGGAAGTCGACGAAGGGCGCAAAGCGGTTGCGAATAGCGTCTTCGAAGGTTTTTATCACCTTCACGGTCTTGTCTTGCACCAAGTCCCACTTGTTGACCACCACCACAAGGCCTTTTGCATTCTTCTGGATGAGGGAGAATATGTTCAGATCCTGACTCTCGATGCCGCGGGTGGCGTCTATCATCAGTATGCATACGTCGGCACTCTCTATAGAGCGGATGGAGCGAATGACGGAATAATACTCCAAGTCTTCGTTCACCTTGTTTTTTTTGCGGATGCCGGCGGTGTCCACCAAGTAGAAGTCGAAGCCGAACTTGTTGTAGCGTGTGTAGATGGAGTCGCGCGTGGTGCCGGCTATCTCGGTGACGATGTTGCGGTCTTCGCCGATAAAGGCGTTGACGATGGAGGACTTTCCGGCGTTGGGGCGCCCAACAACGGCAAAACGGGGGATGTCATCGTCCAGCATTTCGCCTGCCTCTTTCTTGAAGTTGGCCACGATGAGATCCATCAAATCACCCGTTCCGCTACCGGTGATGGCCGAGATGCAGTAGGGTTCACCCAGCCCCAGACTGTAGAATTCGGGGGCGTCGTATTGCAGTTCGTTGTTGTCGGTCTTGTTGGCCACCAGCAGTACGGGCTTCTTGGCACGTCGCAAGAGGGTTGCCACCTGCAGGTCGAGGTCGGTCACTCCATTCATCACGTCCACCACAAACAGGATGACGTCGGCTTCGTCTACCGCTATCATCACTTGCTTGCGAATTTCCTCCTCGAAGATGTCTTCGGAGTTCACCACCCATCCGCCGGTATCCACCACGGAGAACTCGCGTCCCAGCCATTCGGACTTGCCGTATTGGCGGTCGCGGGTGGTTCCCGCCTCTTCATTCACAATCGCCCGCCTCGTTTTGGTCAGGCGGTTGAACAACGTAGACTTCCCTACATTGGGCCGTCCTACAATCGCAACTAAATTTCCCATCGTTCTGAAATTCTTGTTTTGGCGACCGTGGCAGTCGCATAAATAAATCCTAATCCGGTTGATAGCCGAAGTTACGTAGTTCCTTGTCCGAACTTCGCCAATCCTTGTCCACCTTCACGAAAGTCTCCAGAAAAATTGTCTTCCCGAAGAATCTCTCCAACTCGCGGCGCGCCTCCGTAGCCACCTTCTTCAGAGCCCTTCCCTGCTTGCCGATGATGATGCCTTTCTGCGAGTCGCGCTCCACATAGATTACGGCGTTAATGTGTATCATCCTCGCCTCTTCTTTGAACTGTTCCACCGCTACCTCTACCGAGTAGGGCACCTCCTTGTCGTAGTACAGCAAAATCTTCTCGCGGATAATCTCGGTGACGAAGAACCTTGCCGGCTTGTCCGTCCACTGGTCTTTGTCGAAATAAGGGGGCGACTCGGGTAGAAGTTCCTTCACCCGCTTCATCACATACCCCACATTGAATTTCGTCGCAGCAGAGATAGGGATGATTTCGGCCCCGGGCAACACGTTTTTCCATGCTTCTACCAGTTCCACCAACTTCTCTTCGTTGCTCAGGTCTATCTTGTTGATGAGCAGCAATACCGGCACCTTCATGGCGGCCACTCTCTCTACGAAATCGTTATGCTTGTCGGGCTTCTCCACCACATCCGTCACGTACAGCAGCACGTCGGCATCCGTCAGTGCCGAAGTCGAAAAGTTCAGCATGGACTCCTGCAATTTATAGTTCGGCTTCAACACCCCCGGCGTATCCGAAAAAACAATCTGCATCTCCTCCGTATTATAGATACCCATAATCCGATGGCGAGTGGTCTGCGCCTTGAACGTAGCAATCGAGATGCGCTCGCCAACCAAGGCATTCATCAAGGTCGATTTACCCACATTGGGATTTCCCACGATATTCACAAAACCGGCTTTATGCATGTCCGTATTTAGATTAAGACAAAAAACGCATCGAATCGAAATAGGATGCGTTTTTACTCTATATTATTCAATCAGATGCTCTCTGTGTGCGGGTGTATCACCACTTCTTTCCGTTGTATCCCCACTTCACGTACACGGCTCCCCACGTAAATCCAGCTCCGAATGCCGTAAATATAAGGTTGTCTCCTTTCTTCAGCTTATGTTCGAAGTCCCATACGCAAAGAGGCAATGTCCCGGCACTCGTGTTTCCGTAATGCTCAATATTTACCAGCACCTTTTCATGAGGGACTTCCAAGCGGTTTGCCACCGCGTCTATGATACGCATATTAGCCTGATGCGGAACCACCCAATCAATCGTTTCTTTGGTCAGACCATTTCTTTCGGCAATAGCGGCACTCACGTCCGACATGTTCGATACGGCATACTTGAACACCGTTCGTCCCTCCTGATAGACATAGTGCATGTGGTTATCCACCGTAAAATAAGAGGGAGGGCATACTGAACCACCTGCTTTCATATGCAAGAAAGGCAAACCCTTGCCGTCCGTTCTCAATATCGCATCCATGATGCCTACATCTTCTGTCGTAGGTTCCACCATAAATGCAGCGGCACCATCGCCGAAAATAGGACAAGTCGCACGGTCTGTATAATCAACCATCGATGACATCTTGTCGGCACCCACAATGATAACCTTTTTGTATCTTCCAGAACGGATAAAGCTCGCCGCAGTCTCCATCAGAAAAAGGAATCCGCAGCAAGCAGCCTGCAAATCATAGGCAAAGGCATTCTTCAGCCTAAGTTTATCACATAAAATGGAAGCAGTAGAAGGGAAATGATAGTCTGGAGTAGAAGTCGCAACAATAACCAAATCGATGTCATCAGGATTTGCACCGGTGCGCTGCATCAACTGCTTCGCAGCCTTACGTGCCATATACGAGCATCCCAACCCCTCCTCATTCAAGATACGTCTCTCTTTTACCCCGATACGGGTCATAATCCATTCATCGGTGGTATCCACCATTTTCGAGATTTCCTCGTTTGTCAAGACATAATCAGGTACATATCCGCCGACGCCTGTAATTACTGCATTTATCTTTTCCATCAAATTCTTGTTTACTTATTTACTTATAAAACCTCTGAAACAACGGTAGTCTAAAAAGATCTGTTCAATTCACATACAAACCTATTTAGACAACCGGAATTCAAGCAATAAGTTTTAGTCACGCTAAACCGGAATTATACGGCAGCTTCTTTCTCGATAGCAAGCTTACCTCTATAGTAACCGCATGCTCCACATACCGTATGGTATACATGCCACTCACCGCAATTGGGGCAAATAGCCAGCGTAGGAGCTACAGCTTTATCATGAGTTCTTCTTTTTGCAGTTCTTGTTTTTGACTGTCTTCTTTTAGGATGTGCCATTTTTCTTCAATATTTAATTGTTATCTAATATTTTATT
>CAUUOT010000163.1:0-3806 GCA_963546815.1 uncultured Bacteroides sp. | reverse complement strand
CCCGCCGCATCGGCTGCGGGATCCGGACGGTCAAGTGCCAGATGGAAATGGAAGTTGGGGAATTCTTTTTCAAGGCCAAGGAAGTCATCCAGATAGAACACTTCGTTCAACGCACGGGCACCATAGAAGTAGTGCATCTCGCGGTCGGTAGTGTGCAACGTCTTGGTCATGTGCATAATCTGCGCACGAAGCGGAGCCATACCGGCACCACCACCTACCCAAATCATTTCACGCTTAGAGTCAAAGTGCGGATGGAAATCACCGTAAGGGCCGCTCATCAGTACCTTATCACCCGGTTTCAGCGTGAAGATGTAAGAAGAGGCGATACCCGGATTAACGTCCATAAAGCCGCTACGGTCTGCCTTGAAGGGCGGAGTGGCAATGCGCACCGTCAGCATGAACACGTCTCCCTCGGCAGGATAGTTGGCCATAGAGTACGCACGGACAGTAGGTTCTGTGTTGACGCACTTCAGCGGGAACAGTCCGAACTTCTGCCAAGCAGGCAAGTATTCATCGCCAATCAGGCTCTTGTCGATGTCCTTGTCATAGTCCATGGAGAATGCCGGAATCTTGATTTGTGCATAAGACCCCGGTAAGAAGTCCATGTGAGCGCCCGCAGGCAACTGAACTTTGAACTCTTTGATAAAAGTTGCCACGTTCTTATTGCTGATAACCGTACATTCGTATTCCTTGACGCCCATCACCGATTCGGGAACCTTTATGCCCAAATCGCCTTTTACCTTACATTGGCAAGCCAAACGCCAATTGTCTTTGATTTGTTTGCGGGTGAAATGCCCTTTTTCAGAGTCGAGAATTTCACCGCCCCCTTCGGGTACCTGACATTTACACTGTCCGCAAGAACCTTTACCACCACAAGCAGAAGAAAGGTAAATGCCCTGCTCGGACAGTGTTCCCAACAGGGTTCCGCCCTGCGGCACCGTCAGCACATCCTTGTCATTGATGGTGATGTGCACATTTCCCGACGGTATCAAGAATTTCTTGGCAACCAGCAGGATCACTACAAGCAGCAAAATAACCACGAGGAATACTCCAATGCTCGCTAATATCATATTCATATCCATTGTCTTATTCCTTTCTTTTTAGATTTTCAAACCCGAAAAACACATAAATGCCATCGCCATCAGTCCCACAGTGATAAACGTGATTCCCAGCCCTCTCAGCGGAGCAGGTACATCGGAGTAGGCCATCTTTTCGCGGATGGCAGCCAAGCCGACAATGGCCAGCAACCAGCCGATCCCCGAGCCGAAAGCATAAGAAACGGCATCGGCAACACTACCTATAAACTTCGGGTCGCTCTCGCCCAGCGTGATGCGTTGCTGCATGAAAAGCGAAGCTCCCATGATGGCACAGTTCACGGCAATCAGTGGCAGGAAAATACCCAGCGAAGCGTAGAGCGAAGGGCTGAAACGTTCCACCACCATTTCCACCAGCTGCACGATACCGGCAATAACGGCTATGAAAAGAATAAAACTCAGGAAGCTGAGATCGACTCCCTCGATAATGGCATCAGGCCCCAGTACTTTGGTCTGCAGCAGATAATTGACCGGGAGCGTCACTACCAAAACGAAAGTGACGGCGGCACCCAGTCCCAAAGCTGTCTTCACATTCTTCGACACGGCCAAGTAAGAACACATGCCGAGGAAAAATGCGAATATCATATTGTCCACAAAAATGGATCGGACGAATAAACTTAGTAAATGTTCCATGTTATTGAATTAAAAATGAAGACTTTATTTTTAATTATTCAATTACTATTTCTCTTGCAATTCCTTGTTACGAGCGCGCTGAAACCAGATGATGCAAGCAACGATGATGAGCGCCATGGGTGGCATCAGCATCAAGCCGTTGTTCACATAACCGAGGCTCTTCAGCCAATCGTGGTTCAGAATATTGAAACCAAGCAGGGTTCCCGATCCCAACAACTCGCGGAAGAAAGCCACGATGACCAGAATCTTGGCATAGCCCAAACCGTTTCCTATTCCGTCAAGGCAAGATTCCCAAGGACCATTCTGCATGGCAAACGCTTCCAGACGTCCCATGAGAATACAGTTAGTAATAATCAGACCCACATATACGGAGAGCTGCACACTCACGTCGTAAGCAAAAGCTTTCAGAATCTCACTCACAATAGTTACCAGAGCGGCAACGACCACCAACTGTACGATGATACGTATGCGGTTGGGGATAGTCTTGCGCAGCAATGAAATCACCACATTGGAGAACGCCGTGATTACCGTCACCGAAAGCCCCATCACGATGGCAGGCTCCAGCTTGGCTGTAACGGCCAAAGCCGAACAGATACCGAGCACCTGTACAGTAACGGGATTGTTCAATCCCAACGGAGTGGAGAATACCTCTTTATTCTTCTTTGAAAACAATGATGCCATATTCTTATTCCTCCTCCTTATTATTGGTTAAAAAAATCTTGTAGTTGCTCAGACATCTTTTTAGCATGTCGTCTACACCTACTGACGTAATAGTACCACCCGAAATGCCGTCTACCTGATATTCGCCTTTCTCTACTTTGCCGTTCTTCACGACACTGAGAGCTATTTCGCCATTCTCCAGCGTTTTCTTTCCTACAAATTCTCCTTGAAAATGAGGAGTTGCAATCTCGGCGCCCAAGCCAGGCGTTTCACTCGCATGAGAGAAATAGACACCGAAAACCGTATCCTTATCGCTGTTCAGCGCAACATATCCCCAAAGAGCGCCCCAAAGTCCGGCGCCATAAACAGGAAATACATATTTGGTCTCACCGTTCACTTCGGCCACAAACACATGCAGGCGATTTTGTTCCTTTACTTCTTTCTCGTAAGCGGTGACAAATGCGCCGGTATTCTCTGTAAGTGTGCCGTCCTCATTCATCAACATATCGCCTTTTACATATTTATTATATTCTGCATCGGCTTCCTTCACGTCCTTCACGCCCAATGCGGCCAAAATCTGCTTCTTCGTGTCCAGCTCCACGTTCTTCTGCTGCGTCTCGCGCAAGGAGGAACTTACGAATGCCAGCAGGAATGCTACGATAACAACCATTACCGAAGCATAAATGATAGTATAACTGTTACTATTGGTATTCATTTCTTTTCCGGTATTTAATTATTAGACTTTATTGCACGTTTCTCGCGGCGACTGATGTTGTTCTGTACAACGAAGTAGTCAATCAGCGGAGCAAAGATGTTCATCAGCAGAATGGCAAGCATCATGCCTTCAGGATAACCCGGATTCAACACACGGATTACAATAGCCATAACACCAATCAGGAAACCAAAAATATACTTGCCGGTCTCCGTACGGGCCGAAGTTACAGGATCGGTAGCCATGAATACGGCGCCAAAGCAGAAACCACCCAGCACGAGGTGCTCGTACCAAGGCATCTGCGCCATAGGCGTATCAGGGCCGATGGCGTTGAATACACAAGCCATGAAGGCACCGCCCACGAACACCGAGAGCATGGTCTTCCAACTTGCAATGCCCGTCCACAATAATAATGCAGCTCCCATTGCAATGGCAATGACACTTGTTTCTCCAATAGAACCCGGTATGAAACCGTAAATCATATCCATGGAGAATTCCGGAGCGGCACCCGTTGTGGCTGCTACGCCTAACGGAGTGGCTACCGTCAAGCCGTCTACCTGTTGCCCCAATCCAAAGATGGAATTGCCCGACACCCAAACAGCATCACCGGACATCTTCGTAGGATAGGCAAAGAAAAGGAATGCACGTGTAATCAAAGCCACGTTGAAAATGTTCATACCCGTACCGCCAAAAACTTCTTGGGCAAA
>CAUUOT010000162.1:0-3877 GCA_963546815.1 uncultured Bacteroides sp. | reverse complement strand
GGCATCATCAACCCCGCGTTACTCTGCTCCGCCAAGAACACGACAAAAACCGAGCTGGGCACGCTCAAACTGAACTTCCAGCACATGGGCTGGATCATGGCGCTTCACCTGAAGAACAGCACCGGTGCCGAGGTGGATTTGCCGAAGGGTATGCGATTCCGGTATCCGTCCGAGTCTGCTTCCTCTTTTATCTGGAACGGCTCCTCTATCGTTATTTATTCGCTGAAAATGGATGTAACTACCGGCACGGTTACTTGCACTAGTCCCTATTGGGAGAGCAAACAGTGCGTCTATTTTAATATCAATGAAAGTAAGGCGAATCCTCTCTACAATCAAAAGTTGGCTGCCGGTGCCAGCATAGTCTTCTACCGCTGGGTGTTCAGCACGCCTCAAATCGAAGAAATGCTGATGTATTTCGTTTTTAAGGATAACTCCTACGTGTATGGCACCAACCACCTCCCCGGCAGAACGGTGCAAAACGGCAAGGTGTACCACACCTTCCTGAACTGGACCAGCACTGGGGTAACGCTCACCAATAGGGCGGGCACTGCCTACTAAGGCCCCTCCCCCGGCCCCTCCCCTCCATAGGGAGGGGAGAGGGAATGGACAAGACGGCGGCGTCTCCGGTGATGCGGGGCGCCGCCGTTTGTTTGAATCGGTGGATAGCTGCTACACCTTGTATGATAGAGGAAGTGCGGAAGTCAGTCAGGAAAAGACTTGGGTTGAACATTACTTTTCTTGAAAAGAAGCTCTATCTTTGTCGCTGTCTTAAGTTATACAGGTTTCTACTTCAATCACACTTAAGGCGCCCGACTCGGAAAGTTGCGAGGGTCTTTCCGAGTCTTTCTTTTCTCCTGCCCGGGAGGATTCCTTCCACCGGGCAAACAAAAAAGCCCGACGGAGCAACTCCGCCGGGCTTGTATCTAACAGGATGAGACTTATTCTCCTTTGTTCCCTTTGTCGCGACGTTCGCGGCGTTCACCGCCTCTTTCCGAACGTTCTACATAACCTTCCGGTTTAGGCAACAGTACCCTTCGGGATAATTTGAACTTGCCGGTCTTCGGGTCTATCTCAAGCAACTTCACCTCTATCTCGTCGCCTTCCTTGATGCCGGCTTCTTCTACTGTCTCCAGTCGTTTCCAGTCTATCTCGGAGATGTGGAGCAAGCCGTCTTTTCCGGGCAAGAATTCCACGAATGCGCCGTAAGGCATCACGCTGCGCACCTTGCCTTTGTAGACTTCGCCCACTTCGGGCACGGCAACGATGCCTTTGATGAGGCGTATGGCGTCTTCGATGCTTTGCTTGTTTGTACCTGCAATCTCAATTTTGCCCACATTATCCACTTCTTCGATGGTAATGGTGGCGCCGGTCTCTTCTTGCATGCCTTGTATAATCTTTCCGCCCGGGCCGATGACAGCGCCGATGAACTCTTTCGGAATAGTCATCGTCTCGATGCGCGGTGCATGCGGCTTGAGGTCGGCACGAGGCTCTGCAATGCAGTCGGTCAGTTTGCCGAGGATGAATTCGCGTCCCTCTTTGGCCTGCAGCAAGGCTTTCTCCAAGATGTCGTACGTCAGTCCGTCGCACTTGATGTCCATCTGTGTGGCGGTGATTCCGTCTTTGGTTCCCGTCACCTTGAAGTCCATGTCTCCCAAGTGGTCTTCGTCGCCTAAGATGTCGGATAGTACGGCATACTTCGCTTCGCCCGGGTTCTTAATCAATCCCATGGCGATGCCCGACACCGGTTTCTTTATTTTTACGCCCGCATCCATCAGCGCCAGCGTTCCGGCACATACGGTAGCCATGGACGAAGAGCCGTTCGACTCGAGGATATCGGATACTACACGTATCACATACGGATAGTCGGCTGGAATCTGACCTTTCAACGCACGCCACGCCAAGTGTCCGTGACCAATCTCACGACGGCCTACGCCGCGCTGTGCCTTGGCCTCGCCCGTAGAGAACGGCGGAAAGTTGTAGTGCAGCAAGAAACGCTCTTTACCGTGTTCCAATACATCGTCGATAATCTTTTCGTCCAGCTTCGTACCCAGAGTGACGGTAGATAACGACTGAGTTTCGCCGCGTGTAAATACGGAGGATCCGTGAGGACCGGGCAGATAGTCGGTTTCGCACCAGATGGGGCGTATTTCGGTGGTCTTACGTCCGTCGAGGCGCTTGCCTTCGTCCAAAATGGAGCGGCGCATGGCCTCTTTCTCCACGTCGTGATAATAACGGTCGATGAGTGCTCCTTTTTCTTCCAACTCTTCTTCGGAGAACTGTGCCTTGAAGTCTTCGCAGATGGCCTCGAAGGCGCTCGTACGCTCATGTTTGTTGTTATTGCCCGATACCGCAATGGCGTAAGCCTTGTCATAGCAGGCGTCGTGAACGGCCTTACGGAGTTCTTCATCGTTTACTTCGTGACAATATTCGCGTTTTACGGTAGAACCAACTTCTTCGGCCAGTTCCATCTGAGCCTTGCACTGTGTCTTGATAGCTTCGTGCGCAGCCTTCATGGCTTCCAGCAAATCACGCTCGGACACCTCGCTCATTTCACCTTCCACCATCATGATGTTCTCGTAAGTGGCGCCGACCATCAAGTCCATATCGGCTTTTTCGAGTTGCTCAAAGGGGGGGTTGATGACGAACTGTCCATCGATGCGTGCCACACGTACTTCGGAGATAGGCCCGTTGAACGGAATATCGGAAACGGCAAGTGCGGCAGAAGCGGCAAGTCCGGCCAAAGCATCCGGCATGTCTACACCGTCGGCCGAGAAAAGGATGATGTTTACATATACTTCTGCATGGAAGTTGTCAGGGAATAGAGGGCGGAGAGCACGGTCGACAAGTCGGCAAGTGAGGATTTCGTAATCAGAAGCACGCCCTTCGCGCTTGGTGAATCCTCCGGGGAAACGTCCGAATGCGGAGAATTTTTCTTTGTACTCTACCTGTAACGGCATGAAATCTGTTCCGGGAACTGCGTCCTTGGCGGCACAAACAGTAGCTAAAAGCATGGTGTTTCCCATACGAAGCATGACAGAACCGTCTGCCTGTTTTGCCAGCTTTCCCGTTTCGAGCGTGATGGTTCTGCCATCAGGAAGCTCGATCGTCTTACTAATTGGGTTAATCATAAAAAATGTTTTATATCTATTTGTCTTTCAAAATTCGCGCAAAGATATACAATTATTCATCTAAACGGGTGGGAATGAGATAAAAACTTTCTATCAAAGTCGCTTTTGACCCATTTTCGACGACGGAGAACCGGGGAAATGCTTTGACTGAACCCGAAAAGAAGTATATTTGCGGGCATATTGGCCACGCCCCTATCAACAGGAAACAGCGGAGAATGAGTGAATTCGGATGCCGTTTGCCTTGTTCGCACAAGGTACTTCTCTCCGTTCCTTAGGAGTGCGGAACCTGCCCGACAGGCGGCATAAGGGCCGATACCCGACGAATGCGACATCGTGATGTGGTCGGAACATGAAAAGAAGGATGTATTTAGAGATCTAAAACAGAGTAACGATATGAAGAAAATCTTTTTTATGGCACTTGCTGCCGTTGCACTGAGTGCATGCAATTCTAAATCGAGATTTACGGTAGAAGGTGAAGTGTCCGGAGCCGACGGTAAAATGCTTTATCTGGAGGCTTCAGCCTTGGAGGGCGTCATCCCGTTGGATTCGGTGAAACTGAAGGGCGACGGTTCTTTCTCCTTCAGGCAGGCACGTCCGGCATCCCCGGAGTTTTATCGTTTGCGGGTGGACGACAAAGTCATCAACTTTTCAGTGGACTCTACCGAAACGGTTTCGGTGAAGGCTCCATACGAAGACTTTACCGTGTCTTATTCGGTGGAGGGTTCTCCCAATAGTCTGAAAATAAAAGA
>CAUUOT010000161.1:0-3898 GCA_963546815.1 uncultured Bacteroides sp. | reverse complement strand
GGAGAGTTCTGCAGATATGCCGACCGCTATCTGCACCTCGACGACGTGTCCGCCGAGCCCAAAGAGTATTGGACATTGGACAAGATAGAACTCCGTGCGGCAGGTGTTCCTGATAAAGACAATGTGTATTTCGTCAAGATGAAAGACAGAAGTGCGGCTCCTCTCATGGAGCTTACGGAAGACGGCATCATCCGCTCCATCAACCTACCGTTCAGCGGCAAACCAACCACACCAGCACACGAGAATAAAGCACCGGGAAACAGCATCGACCCCCGCAGCTTCTTGACAGAAGAGATACTGACATCGAACTCCAGTGCCAAAATGGCCGAACTGGTCGCTAAAGAGATTTACAACATCCGCGAGAGCAGAAATGCCCTTCTGCGCGGTGAGGCGGACAATATGCCCAAAGACGGCGCCCAGCTCAAACTCATGCTGGACAACTTGAACCTGCAGGAACGTGCCATGACGGAGATGTTCTCCGGCAAGACAAGCGGAGACTCAAAGACAATCGTCATCCGCCTGACCCCTGAAGAGACAAAAGACAAAGTAGCATTCCGCTTTTCAAAAAAACTGGGAGTGGTAGCCCAAGACGACTTGGCCGGTGAGCCCTATTATATCAGCATCACCGACCTGAAGACTCCTGATATTTCAGCTCCTCCCCAGGAAAACAAGAAGAAGGTGGATGGTATTGCCTATAATCTCCCGGGAAAGGCACAAGTAACGCTTGTGTACAACAATGAAAAGTTGTTCGATGAGCGGCTTTCGCTCACCCAGTTCGGCACGGTAGAATACCTTGCGCCGGTTTTGTTCAACAAGAATTCGACAATCAAAGTATTGTTCGACACCTCAACAGGAGGACTATTAAAAGTAAACCGAGAATGACATGCGTCGTTCCCGGTTTACCGATTGGATGAAGCTTAACAAAACGTTCTGGAAGAACCGCACAGAATGTTTTCTCTATTCCTTGATGTTGGGTTCTTCGAGTCCAAGGCCTTTTTTCCTGTCCACCACCTTCAGTACGAACCCCAAAATCAAAGCGGCAACTCCCAAACAGGCCAGCATCACTAACGGAGCCGTATAATCGTAGGACACGGCAGCCTCTTCGGGTGTAATCACTCCATTCTTCAAGTCCTCTACCAATTGCGGATTCGTCCTGTCAAGTACCTTACCTATCAGCAAGGGGAAAAGCCACAAACCGATGTTCTGAATCCAGAAAATCAAAGCGTAGGCACTCCCGATAATCTTAGCATCGACCAACTTGGGCACACTGGGCCACAAAGAAGCGGGAACCAGAGAGAAGCTGGCTCCAAGAACGAGGATGGTGAGATAGGCAATGAATATGCCTCCTACTGCATTGTCCTTAAACAACGGCAGCACAAACGCAAACGTCAAATGACACACAATGAGCAACACCGAACCTATCACGAGCATGGATGCCGCCTTCCCTTTATGGTCTACATAGTTGCCCAATATCGGCGTGATGCCTACAGCCAACAAGGGGAATACGGCAAATACGGTTTCCGCACTCTGTCGCATATATCCCATGTAGCAGAACATTATCAATGCCACTCCGGCCACAGTCAACAAGCCGTACTTCACATTCCTACTCTTGGAGAAATTGCTGGCAAAAGCTGCGGCAGCTACTACCAACATGATGCAATATTGGATAATAGTCACGGCATTCGTAGACCAGAAAGAATCAGGAGATACCTCGGTAAACATTAAGTTGCACTGCAACATATTCACCGCATACTTTTGGAAAGGGAAAATAGCAGAGTAGTAAAGTACGCACAGAAGCGCCACTACCCAAAAACCTCCGCTGGAAAGAATCGTACCGAGATCACTTATCTTGAAAGGGTCGTCCTTTTCCTCCGCTTCACCTGTTTGCTCATCCAGTTTCTTATCCATAAAGAAATAAACGATGAACATGATAAGCGCGATGAACAATAGAATTACGCCGAATGCCACCGAGCGTGATACATCTATCACACCTCCCCATTTAGCAAACATCGGAGAGAATATCATACAAGTAGCTACTCCCAAACGGGCAAGCGCCATCTCTGATCCCATGGCAAGCGCCATCTCACGCCCCTTGAACCATTTTACGATACCTCGTGAAACCGTGATTCCGGCCATCTCTACACCGCAACCGAAAATCATGAATCCCACTGCAGCAAACTTTGCCGACGCAGGCATACCCTGATAGAAAGGTGAAATACCCAATTCATCAAAACCAGGTATATAATTCAAATGATTGTTGAACCAAGACTCCAGACCGCTACCTTGAAAAGACTCGGTCACGGCATACCAGTTGATTGTGGCTCCTACCAACATTACCACTCCAGAGAGCAATGCCGTGAAGCGTACTCCCATCTTGTCAAGAATGATACCGGCGAAAATAAGAAAAAAGACAAACACGTTGAGAAAAGTCTCAGAACCTTGCATTGTGCCGAATGCAGTAGAATCCCATCCACGAGTAGATTGCATCAAATCTTTGATAGGTGAAAGAATGTCCATAAAGATGTATGAACAGAACATGGCGAATGCCAAAAACAATAGTACCATCCAGCGCATCCCTGCAGAATCACGCAATGTCTGATGGATTTTGTCAGTAGTAGTCATTTCCCTTGTAATTGTTAAAAATGAGAGTTCGATATAATAAAGTAATGAGAGGTAGTTTACAACCTGACTGAAGAGAAGCAAAACGCTTTTAAGAAATCAACGCCTACACCTTTGTGAAGCCATTTCAGCCTTATTGAAAAGAGCCGTTAATCCTCCATCCTTTCATTTCTATCTTTATATCAAATTCAGATATTAAAATTAATAATTGTCCAAAGCAAAGTTCATTCGTTGAGTTTCTCTATACAAAAAAACAGGCGCAAATTGCACCGCATTCACGAATTTATTTTCTCATCCGTGCTGTCTTGTGTAATTTGCGCCCTACAAAACAGACTGTCCTTTAAGACAGTCTTTATTATAAAGAATAATGAAAATTACTATTATCAGTTAGCCGCAGAATCTGTTGCAGCAGGAGCTTCACCCGATTGCGGTACAGCCGTACCTACAGGTATGTTATAAGGATTGGTTTTCTCTTCTTGCTGTGCTTGTTCCATGATAACGTCACCTCCCTTACCGGAAGAAGACGGTATTGTATAAGCTGACACAATACTGAGGAAAACCATAGCACCAGCCAACGCCCAGGTTGTTTTTTCAAGGAAATCCGTAGTCTTACGTACACCCATAATCTGGTTAGATGACGAAAAGCCCGATGCCAGACCACCTCCTTTTGAGTTCTGAATCAACACAATGAAGCACATCAGCACAGATGCAATCAGCATAAAGATAATCAGTAATAAATACATTTTATTTCGATTTAGCGTTAGTAATCAATTTCTCCAAACATCCGATTTGGTCCGCAAAGTAAGCGCTTTTTTTTGGATAATTCAAACTTAATTTTTTAATAATTTCGAGTGCCCTGTCGTATCGATGCTGTTTTATGTAGATTTTTGCCAAAGTCTCTGTAAAACAACTGTCATCAAATTCTTCTTTCACTGAAAAAACTGACAATATTTCTCCTTCTACCGATTCTTCATCTTCAGAAACTCCCTTACCGATACCCGGAATATTATCTTCATCATTATGGATAAGGCTGTCCATGATTCCATATCCGATCAGTTTCGACATATTCGTTTCTTCTTCCAAGCTACTACTCTCAGCCTGTTCGTCCTCTTGCATCAGGTAGGCAGTGTAGTCCATCACATAATCCAGCTTGGTATTTTGTATACGTTCTTCAGGCATAGCAGCCAAAAAGGCATCAATGAGAAAAAGTGTACGATCTATACTTGGTTCTTGTTCTAAATCGTTGTCAAAAATGGATGGGACTTCTTTCGTTTTTAAT
>CAUUOT010000160.1:0-3901 GCA_963546815.1 uncultured Bacteroides sp. | reverse complement strand
AGATTGTATCGGTAGGTCCCGACCGTGAGCAAACCATCGAACGCTACACGGAAGAATAATAAAATGGACTGATGACTTGAGACATGAGATTACGCGAAACGAATGGTCTTTTCCGATAGGCCGGATGCTTCGAGTAATCTTGTGTCTTTTCTTTTTGTCTTTTTGGCAAGCAATTTGTTAGAATCGAAGCAAGACCGCAAGGTTCTCTTAGGGGCCTCGAAAGTAATTCCTAAGGAGAAGTAAAATGATTTATTAACCACTTAAAGTAAAGAAATTATGGGAATGATAGGAATGCAATGGTTTATCTTTATCGGCATTGCCGTAGTGAGTTGGCTGGTGCAGATGAATCTGCAAAGCAAGTTTAAGAAGTACTCCAAGATGCCTACCGGAAACGGAATGACGGGCGCGGATGTAGCACAGAAGATGCTGCATGACAACGGCATCTACGACGTCACGGTGACGCATACGCCGGGACACCTCACCGACCATTATAACCCCGTGGACAAAACGGTGAACCTAAGCGAAGACGTATATAAAGGAAGCAGCATCATGGCTGCCGCCGTTGCTGCCCACGAGTGCGGGCACGCCTTGCAACATGCACGTGCCTATGCTCCGCTGACTATGCGCAGCAAGTTGGTGCCGGTAGTCTCGTTTGCCTCGCAGTGGATGACGTGGGTGCTGTTGGGTGGTATCTTGCTGCTGAATACTTTCCCGCAACTGCTGTTGGCTGGCATCATCCTGTTTGCCACGACTACCTTGTTCAGCTTCATCACGCTGCCGGTAGAAATCGACGCAAGCAAGCGCGCGCTGGTATGGCTCAGCAGTTCCGGCATTACCAACTCCTACAACCACGCGCAGGCGGAGGACGCCTTGCGTTCCGCCGCTTATACTTACGTGGTAGCCGCGCTCGGTTCGTTGGCCACGTTGATATACTACATCCTGATATTCTTGGGTCGCAGAGACTGAGAAGAAATAACCCTGAATGACTTATGGCTACAAAACCAAGCATACCGAAAGGTACCCGCGACTTCTCGCCCATAGAGATGGCGAAGCGTAACTACATCTTCCACACCATCCGTGAGGTGTATCACCTGTACGGTTTCCGGCAGATAGAAACACCCTCCATGGAGATGCTCTCCACCTTGATGGGCAAGTACGGCGAAGAGGGCGACAAACTGCTGTTCAAGATACAGAATTCCGGCGATTACTTCTCCGGCCTGACTGACGAGGAACTCTTGAGCCGCGACGCCGCCAGACTTGCCTCCAAGTTCTGCGAGAAAGGTTTGCGTTACGACCTTACAGTGCCCTTTGCCCGCTATGTAACGATGCACCGCGAGGAAATCGCATTTCCTTTCAAGCGTTATCAGATACAGCCCGTATGGCGTGCTGACCGTCCGCAGAAAGGCCGCTACCGCGAATTCTACCAGTGCGATGCCGATGTGGTGGGTAGCGACTCTTTGCTGAACGAGGTAGAGCTGATGCAGATTGTCGATACCGTCTTTTCGCGCTTCGGCATCCGTGTCTGTATCAAAATCAATAACCGTAAGATACTGACAGGCATTGCCGAGATTATCGGCGAGGCGGATAAGATTACCGACATCACCGTTGCCATCGATAAGTTGGACAAGATAGGGCTGGATAATGTCAACGCCGAACTTCGGGAGAAAGGCATCAGCGACGAGGCCGTCGACAAGTTGCAGCCGATTATCCTGCTGAACGGTTCTGACGAGGAGAAGCTGGCTACCCTGAGGAAAGAGCTCGCCTCCAGCGAGACCGGTTTGAAAGGGTTGGAAGAGAGCGAGTTTATTCTTTCTACGCTGAAAAACCTCGGTTTGAAGAACGAAGTAGAGCTTGACCTGACCCTTGCCCGTGGCTTGAACTATTACACCGGCGCTATTTTCGAAGTCAAAGCGCTGGATGTGCAGATTGGAAGCATTACCGGTGGCGGCCGCTACGACAACCTCACGGGCGTGTTCGGCATGCCGGGCGTTTCCGGAGTAGGCATATCCTTCGGCGCCGACCGCATCTTCGACGTGCTGAACCAGCTCGACCTTTATCCCAAGGAAGCGGTGAACGGCACCCAACTCTTGTTCATCAACTTCGGCCGGAAAGAGGCGGCTTTCGCTCTGGAGGTACTGCTGCAAGTGCGGGCCGCAGGCATCCGTGCCGAGCTTTACCCCGATGCGTGCAAGATGAAGAAGCAGATGAGCTACGCCAACTCCAACGCCGTCCCCTTCGTGGCCCTGGTGGGAGAAGACGAGATGAATGCGGGCAAGGTCACCTTGAAAAACATGGCGACCGGCGAACAGAAACTTCTCTCTCCGCAGGAGTTAATCAGCCAATGGACGTAATAATTACTGAAATACCCTTAAAAGGAGCACTTGTTTGCTCCTTTTTTTGTATATTTAGGGCAAGATAAAGGGACGCGTCGTCCGGGCCGCCCGTGCCTTACGGGCGAAAGGCGGCGTTCCGTTCCTCGTTTTGCATGACAATAACACAAAGGAGGTTCTTATGATTTCTGTTGAATTAAAACAAGAAAAACACAACGCCCTCGTCAGTTTCCTGATGATTGTCATTGCCTTATTGTTCCTGCTCTATATGGGCAGTTCGCTGGTGCATTCCACCCAAACGTTCTGGAGAAAGTATGCGATAGAAAAACTGCTTGATTAGAAAGGTCCGGAACAAGCGTTTCTTCCTCCGGAACCAAACGTCTGGCGGAAGAAACAGACGACTCTATCAGTTGAAACATTATAGGTTGTTGTGTACGAGATGCCATCTTATGCTGCATAAGATGGCATCTTGTGTTGCGTAAGATGCCATCTTGTGCAAGTCTTCCAAATAAGTTACGGCGGAAAGGCAAGGGTGACTGACGGCAGACGGAGGGGTGTGGCAGCCGTAAGAGGGCCTTCTTCTACGGCGTTACTTCACTATTCCTACGTATATCAGCAGGATGACGTTCATCAGCAGCGCATAGATGATGGCGGGCACGGCAATGAGGTCGTTGTTGAAAACAAATGGACTGCTGGCCACGGCAATGGCTTGCGCGGCGTTTTGCATACCGATTTCAATGACCAGCGTGCGTGTTTCTCGCGGATGGAGGCGCATGGCCCGCGAAAGCAGCAGACCGCCTCCCATGGCCGAGAGGATGAGGAGCGAGAGGCAAAGCCCCAACTGCCCGAAACGGGCGGCGATGACCGCGTGATGTTGGACGAAGAACACCGTGGCCAGCAGGATAAGCGCGGGGAAGGCAATCTTCGACAGTACGTTGTGCACCCTTTCGGCCGCTTGCGGCTGCCAGCGCCTTACGGCGATGCCGGCGGCAATGGGCAGCAGCATCAGCGCCAAGTTCTGCAGCACGAGGCTGCCCATGGGCAAGCGGATGCCCGCACCTGCCTCGCCGCCGGCGAAGCGTGTGGCAAACTCCATGACAACGGGGATGGTAAACAGCGTGATGAGGCTGCTGAGCGCCGTCAGCGAGACCGAAAGCGCCACGTCGCCACGGGCTATCATGGAGAAGACGTTGGAAGAACTGCCACCCGGCGAGCAAGCTATCAGCATCACACCGATGAAGAACAACGGTTCCAGCTTGAAGAGATAGCCCAAGAGATATGCTAGCACCGGCAGAAGGACGATTTGCCCAGCCAGTCCGGCAAGGATGGGGCGGGGACGGTTCTTAAACAGTTTGAAGTCTTCGGGCCGTAAGGTGAGCCCCAACTCAAACATCAGCAAGGTGAGAATGGGGAGTACAATCCATATCGCGTTCATATATCGGCTGTTTTCTGAGCAGGCAAAGATAATGCAAACCGCAGGCGGAAAAAAGGAAATCTGCCTCTTTTTTTGCCATTTTGTCAGTGCTCGTCTGTCAGACGGAGAAATTGTCGCTTTGGCACAGTTTTCGCAA
>CAUUOT010000159.1:0-3920 GCA_963546815.1 uncultured Bacteroides sp. | reverse complement strand
CGATGCCACCGTGACGGTGTGCCACAGCCGGAGCAAGGACTTGGTTAAGGAATGTCGGGAAGCGGACATCCTCATCGCCGCATTGGGGCAACCCAACTTCGTTAAGGCGGATATGGTGAAAGAGGGCGCTGTCGTCATCGACGTTGGCACCACCCGCGTGCCCGATGCAACCAAAAAGTCCGGTTTCAAGTTGACGGGCGACGTGCTTTTCGACGAGGTAGCCCCCAAATGTTTATTCATCACCCCTGTGCCGGGAGGCGTAGGACCGATGACCATCGTTTCTTTGATGAAGAACACGTTGCTCGCTGGCAAAAAGGCCATCTATCATTCTGTGTAGCAAGCTATTCCCCTTCAAAAACGGCATCCGTTTTCCAGGTACGAAACATGAATTGTTTCCGGTATAAAACACGGCCGCTTTTCAGTCAACACATTACTTGTTTTACATCAAAACATAGCCTGTTTCAGTGCAAAACAGGTAATGTTTTGACTGAAAATATTTCTAAAAAAGCTGCATTTCTTTTGCCGTTTCAAATAAAAACGTACCTTTGCAACCCGATAAACAGCAGCTTATCGCCGCTATAGCTCAGTTGGTAGAGCAACGCATTCGTAACGCGTAGGTCGCCAGTTCAAGTCTGGCTAGCGGCTCATCCCCGAAAGAGACTGACTCAAAGTTCATGAGTTCAGTCTTTTTTTATGCGCTGAAACACAGACAAAAATAAAGCTCTTTCGAGTATATCCCTGGCTTTTTGTTAACTTTGCCTCCCTGAAACAAGCAGAATCAAACAAGATGAAAAGGAAAAAGATACTCACCGGAATACTCATCGTACTGCTGCTACTTTGTGTTACAATTTATTATTACCTGTTCGCCCCGCAGTTCTATCCGCAAAAAACGACGTACATCCATATAGACCGTGACGACACCGCAGACTCTATCTATCATAAGGTGAAGACACAGGGACACGCTAACAACCTGGCAGGACTCCACTTTGTGGCCCGATGCTGTAACTTTTCACAGAACATACGGACCGGACGCTACGCCATACATCCAAGGGATAACGTATATCAAGTGTTCAAGCGCCTGTACCTGAGACGTCAAGAACCTATGAACCTCATTGTAGCAAGTGTGCGGACATTGGACGGACTGGCGCGTAACATAGGAAAACAACTCATGATAGACTCCGCCGAAATCGTGAACTATATGAACGATGTCGCCTTTCAACGGAAGTCGGGGTATAGCAGAGAGACGATGCCCTGCCTTTTTATCCCCGAGACTTACCAAGTGTATTGGGATATGAGCGTCGAAACTTTCTTCGAACGGATGCAGAAAGAGCACCGGAGGTTCTGGAATGAAAAACGACTGGGAAAAGCCGCTGCAATGGGGATGACGCCCACAGAAGTCTGCACGTTGGCGTCCATCGTCGAAGAAGAGACCAACGATAATCAGGAAAAACCGCTGATAGCCGGGCTGTACATCAACAGGTTGCACATCGGGATGCCTCTGCAAGCCGACCCTACCGTCAAATTCGCTTTGAAAGACTTCGGATTGCGAAGAATCAACAACGACCAATTGAACATCGACTCGCCATACAATACCTACCGCAACACCGGACTGCCGCCCGGACCGATACGCATCCCCTCTCCTGCGGGGGTGGACGCGGTATTGAATTACGTGAAACACGACTACATCTACATGTGCGCCAAAGATGACTTCTCAGGCACTCATAACTTCGCGTCCAACTATGTCGACCACATAAAAAATGCGAAAAGATACCGGGACGCTTTGAACGAACGGAAGATTTTCCAATAACCGGCATTACCCATAAAGGCTTCATCCTGTATATGCGTTTACTGTCCATCTATGACTAACCCTAAAACATTCAACGATGAGCAAGCAACTCTTATCTGAAGATGAAACCATGGAGCAGGCAGCATCGGATGCCGGCAAAGATTTTGCGGGAAAGATGGATGCAACGCCTTCAACCGCAACACCATGGTTCGTCTTCTTCAAAGACCAATTACTGCTGAAAAAGGGATATACCGCCCATGGAGAAACGAAGTACGGCATACCCGTCAGTACCGAACCGCCCTTGAATCTTGGGGATGGAAACCGGATACACGAAGTCTTGTCTCCCGACGGAAGGCAGGTAAGGGCCTTTGCCGTGAAAGACCCGGTAGCGGAAACGGAAGAATGGGTGATGATAGGGCTGCGAGCTTCGTACGATTACATCCCGACGGACGAATACCGGTCTGCCGGGAAAGCTTACCAAATTCTTTATTGGGACGAGCATAGCCGCTTCTGTCCGGTATGCGGCACTGCCACAGAACAACACACCCCTATCATGAAGAAATGCCCCGAATGCGGAAACGAGATGTTCCCACCCGTTTCTACCGCTGTCATCGTATTGATACGAAGAGGAGAAGAAGTCTTATTGGTGCACGCCCGTAACTTCCGCGGAACCTTCTACGGACTGGTAGCCGGATTTCTCGAAGCCGGTGAGACGCTGGAAGAATGCGTGGAACGGGAGGTATGGGAGGAAACAGGACTGAAGATAAAGAACATCCGATACTTCGGCAACCAGTCTTGGCCCTACCCCAGCGGATTGATGGTAGGCTTCACGGCCGACTATGAGAGCGGAGAAATCAAGTTGCAGGAAGACGAACTCAGTGCGGCAGCTTTCTTTTCAAAAGACAATCTGCCCGAAATCCCGCGTAAGTTGAGCATTGCCCGGAAACTGATAGACTGGTGGCTGGACGGCGAGAACGCCTGAACCTGGAAAGCCACTGCAAAGCCTCGAACCCCGAATCAAGCAAAAAGGATCGGTATACTCCCGATAACCTGACAAAAAAGGGTGTAACCTCCATTCCGGTTACACCCTTTCCTCATGCGTTATGCAACGATATTCTTTCAGATACCGAGCGATTGGCGTACGGCCTCTACCTTATCTTGCGCGTCGGCATTGGCGCCCGCATAGCATTTGGGGCATCCCATTTCGCCCTTCACCTCGATATAGAATTTGATTTTAGGCTCTGTACCCGACGGACGGACGGAAATCTTCGTGCCGTCTTCCGTGAAGAACTGGAGCACATTGGATGGTTCAGGCATGTCCAGCGGAGTGGCGTTTCCGCGGGCATCGGTCGCTTTCAAGACTTTGTAGTCCTTGACCAAACTCACCGCCGAGCCACCTATCTCTCTTGGAGGATTGGCTCGGAAGTTATCCATCATGGCCTTGATTTCCTCCGCACCGCTCTTGCCTGGCTTCACTACGTTGACGGTAGTCTCGTGAGAGAAACCGTATTCCACGTAGATGTCCATCAGCACGTCGTACAGCGTCTTGCCTTGGTCCTTTGCCCAGGCGCAAATCTCCGCCAACAGCGAACAAGCCGAAACGGCATCCTTGTCGCGCACGAAGTCTTCCGCCAAGAAACCGTAACTTTCCTCGCCGCCGCCGATGTACTGCTGTTTGCCTTCGCACAGCCTGATTTCACGGGCTATCCACTTGAATCCGGTATAGCAGTCGCGCATCTCTACCTTATTCCTGTCCGCCACCGCCTTGATGACTTCGGTCGTGACGATGGTTTTCACAATGAAATCGTTGGGCTTCATCTTCCCCATCGCAATGCGGTTCTTGATGATGTAGTACAAGAAAATCAGGCAAGTCTGGTTGCCGTTGATAAGTACCCATTCGCCTTTGCCGTTCTTGCAAGCCATCCCCACGCGGTCGGCATCCGGGTCGCTTGCCATCACGATGTCGGCATCTATCTTCTTCGCCAGAGCGATGGCCAGTGTCAAAGCCTCGGCATTCTCGGGGTTCGGAGAGACAACGGTCGGGAAATTACCATCCTTCACCATCTGTTCGGGCACGCAATGCACGTTCTCGAAGCCCCACACCTTCAACGATTCGGGAATCAGCACCCGACCT
>CAUUOT010000158.1:0-3936 GCA_963546815.1 uncultured Bacteroides sp. | reverse complement strand
AATGCCCATACGGCGGTCTACGGCGGCAATGATGCTTATCATATTCTTCACAGTGACGATTTCAGTAGTTTACATTATACGGCCACTTTTCCCGCAATGTGCGGATACGGGTCATAGCCCGTCAACTCGAAGTCCTCGAACCGGAAGTCGAAGATATTCTTCACCTCGGGGTTAATGTGCATCCTCGGCAATGGGCGGGGAGTACGCGTCAACTGGAGCCTCACCTGCTCCAAGTGGTTGGTATAGATGTGCGCATCTCCTAATGTGTGAACGAAATCACCGGCAGCCAGCCCGGTGACCTGCGCCATCATCATCAATAACAGCGCGTATGAGGCGATGTTGAAAGGAACGCCTAAGAAGATGTCCGCGCTCCGCTGGTAGAGTTGCAGACTCAACCTTCCGTCCGCCACGTAAAACTGAAAGAAGGCATGGCATGGCGGGAGGTTCATATTGTCCAAATCCCCCACGTTCCACGCACTGACGATAATCCTGCGCGAGTCCGGATTTCGCTTGATAGTCTCCACCGCCTCTGCTATCTGGTCAATGCTGCCACCCTTATAGTCTGGCCACGAGCGCCACTGATAACCGTAGATATGCCCAAGGTCTCCGTTTTCGTCCGCCCATTCGTTCCAGATGCGCACGCCATTGTCTTGCAAATATTTCACGTTAGTGTCTCCGCGCAAGAACCACAACAGTTCGTGGATGATAGACTTCAGGTGCAGTTTCTTGGTTGTCAGGCAAGGGAATCCTTCCTCCAGCTTGAAGCGCATCTGATGTCCGAACAAGCTGATAGTGCCGGTACCGGTACGGTCGCTCTTCTCCACACCTTCGGTCAGTACTCGGTCCAACAATTCTAAGTATTGTTTCATTGCTAAATAGGGGTTATTGGTCGTTGCAAAGTTAGCGCTTTTAGGGCTTCCGCCCAAGGGAGGATGCCTACTACCCATCATAGAATCACAAGAAAGGCGTCATCAGATTGCCTACCCAGCCGACGAACTTCTTCCATGCCGAACGTTTTTTCCAGTACTTGGGCGTCATGAGCGTGCTGTATTGCTTGTCCAGGTCAAACATCCGGTCCAACTGTCCAGTAATCCCCGGGTCGAAGACGAAGGCGTTCGTCTCATAGTCATAGCGCAGACTTCGACTGTTGAGGTTGGCAGTGCCCACTGTGCAGAAGAGGCTATCTATCATCATGATTTTGGAATGATGGAACCCTCCGTTAAAGAGGTATACTTTCGCCCCTTTCTTCATCAGCTTGTGTGCAATATGGAAGGACGCCTCAGGAGTGAAACAGATGTCGGACACGGCGGGGATCATTATTTCCACCTCCGTCCCCTTCTTGACGGCGTCTTTGATTGCCCTTCGTATCGACTTGGTAGGGACAAAATAGGGATTCACGATTCGGATATGTTTCCGTGCCGCCTGAATGGAAGCGGCATAGGCGTGACTGATGGAGCGGGGCGTTTCGCGCGGGGTACGGTCCACGATGGCTACTTCCGTGGAAACGCTATCGGGCAACTGGAGGGGGGCATCGGGGAAGTATGCCGGTCCGCCGATGTGCTGTCCCGTCTCGCGGTTCCACATCGTAAGGAAGACACGCTGCAGGTAGTTCACGGCATCGCCCTCGATGCGCAGGTGCATGTCGCGCCATCTGCCTATTCGGGGGCGACCGTTGATGTAATAGTCGGCAATGTTCATCCCTCCGGTGTAAGCCACTCGCCCGTCTATAACAGCAATCTTCCGATGATCCCGATGCGCAGCGTGGTTCAACCAGGGGAAGGTGTTGGGGTCGAACTTCACTATCTCGATACCCCGTGCACGGATAGAGCGCAGATGCCGCTTCTTTAGCGGGCGGTTGTTCGACCAGTTTCCGAAGGCGTCGAAGATGGTACGGACTTCCACACCCTCCTTCACTTTTTCCGACAAAAGGTCAAATAAGGCATTGGCTATGGAGTCGTTCCGGAAGTTGAAGTATTCCAGATGAATATGATGCCGTGCGCTACGGATGCTCTCAAAAAGGTCGACGAACTTATCATGACCACTGAACAGCAACTTCACTTTATTGTTACGAGTGACGGGAGCTCCCATCTCCTTCAGATAGAGCATGACGGTCTCGTCGCTTGTCACTTGTGCGTGTACAGTATCCGCAGAGAAGATAAATAATATGATAAATAAAAGATATTTCAATTCTTAACCGCCTTAATTCTCTTTCAGAGCGGGCAAAGATATACAAAATAGCCTGAAAATGAAACCTGCTGACAGCCTGAATTCGATACGACAGAAAGACAACAATGAAAAAGAGGACGCTCACCGGTCCTTTTTTCGACGGAGCTTAATGACTTCCCAAAGAGGGGTGAAGGTGTCGTTGGGAAGTCGTCGGGTATGACTTCCCAACAGCGTGATGAATGACTTCCCAACGGCACCGAGCGCCACTTCCCAACGACGTTTTACACCACTCCAATAGGCCCCTGCTCCGGCTGCCGTTAGTCAGTGACGATGACTACCGTTAGTCGGTGGTGGCAACTGCCGTTAGTCATGAGTGACGACTGCCGTTAGTCACTGCCAACGACTAACGTTAGTAGTGGGCAGCGACTAACATTAGTCAGAGCAGACCCTCTTTTATATACCCAATCAGGCTATTTTATATCGAGTTCGAAGTCAGATGGAGAGAAAATCAGTCTCCTCGAAAAAAGAGACCTCAGAAGAGTTCAGCCCTTTACTCCCCATCAAGAGAAAGAGGAAGGAAAACCTGCATTTAAGGAAAGATGTCGATCACTAAAAAGGTCTTCAAAGCCTAAGCCAATGAAGAAATCTTACGATAGACAAAATACAGCAGCACCACTCCAGCTATTGCCAAAGACATGGGGTCAATCTCCGAAGCCCCACTCCGGAGAGCCGTTTCAAAAGTTTCGCGCAAAACGTTCAATATGGTCTGCACACCATTGGATGCAACAAGCAGAACAAATGCAAGCGTAAAACAACACATCGTCCAGATCTGGGACAAACGGTGGCTGCGGTTTGGTAAACGCCGCAGTACACGGCGACTGAAACCATTATCGGCTATTTCCCGCTTGTGCTCGGCAAAGAAAGAAGCCAGCAACTTGTCATTCTCATTTTCCGTCATAACCATTTTGTTTTAGATAGGAAGCCATTTTTTCTTTCGCCCGAGAGAGGTGGCTCTTTACCGTTCCCGTCGGACATCCGGTGATTCCCGCAATCTTTTCGATGCTCTGGTCTTCCATGTAGAACAGCGTGATGCAGGTACGTTCCATTTCTTTCAGCAGGGACAGTGCTCGATAAATGTCCATTTGCTGCCCGAGGTCTTTCTGAAGCGTGTAGCATTGAACGTCCACTTGATGTGCGTCCAAATCGTCCATTTCCTTCCGGCTGCGGATATAGTCGTAGAACACATTATAAGCAATTCTATAAAGCCACGTCGAGAAGCTGGACAAGTTCTTGAACGAAGCGATATTCGTATACGCCTTGATAAAGGTATCTTGCGCCAGGTCGTCGCTCAATTCGCTGTCGCCACAAGTCTGATGCAGAAAGAATCGCCGTACGGACGACTGATACTTCTTCACCAACAAATCGAAAGCCTTAGTATTATGAAATACCGCAACTTGTGCGACCAACGATATGTCATCGAGCCGACTCATTTCTCCCCATCTCTCTTCTGTTGACTATAGAAAATTACCAACTGCCCGAACCCCGTGAACATAATCAGCAGACCGATGCACCCGATGGCAAACCTTCCGGTAATGGCCCATAGAAAGATGAACAAGCCAATGCCGACGAATATATTATTGATTCCCTTACCGCGAATATCCGTCTCCGTCACCTTCTTGAATAAATTCTCAGGCAGTTGCTGCCCGCTAGCCAAAGCTTGTTCCGCCAACCGGTATTTGGCTTTCCTGTTTTTATAGCGGAAGAAGAAAA
>CAUUOT010000157.1:0-3941 GCA_963546815.1 uncultured Bacteroides sp. | reverse complement strand
TCTTCACGGATGGTCTGTATCAGTTCCATGCCAGTGGGGGTTGCTATCAGGTTTTTCTTCTCTTTACGGATATAATTCCGCTTGAACAGCGTCTCGATGATGGCTGCACGGGTAGATGGTCGGCCGATACCGTTTTCTTTCAGCGCATCCCGAAGTTCGTCATTGTCCACCAGCTTTCCGGCAGTTTCCATGGCACGGAGCAGAGTAGATGCGGTGTAGGGGCGGGGTGGTTTCGTACACTTCTCCATCAATTCGGGCAGGTGAGGGCCGCTTTCACCTTTCACAAAGGCAGGAAGCAGCTTGTCGCCGGAGGTCTCTTTCTCATCTTTTTCTTCATCGGCGGGGATATTGGACGGCTGCTGTGGTGTGGCATAGACCACTCTCCAGCCTGGTTGCAGTATCTGCCGACCGCTGGCTTTGAATAATATCTGTTCTACTTCTCCCAGTACGGTGGTGGTGGCAAATTGGCAATCGGGATAGAAGACGGAGATGAAGCGGCGGGCGATGAGGTCGTACACCTGTTTTTCCATATTGCTGAGTGCCTGCGGATATTGTCCGGTGGGAATAATGGCGTGGTGGTCGGTCACTTTGGAGTTATCGAACACTTTCTTTGATTTGGGCAGTGGGGTGCTTTCCAGCGGAGCAGTGAGGGAGGCATAGTCGCGCAGTCCCTTCAAGATGCCGGGGCATTTGGGATAGATGTCGTCGCTCAAGAAAGTGGTATCTACACGCGGATAGGTGGTCAGCTTCTTTTCGTACAGAGATTGAATGGTCTTCAGCGTGTCGTCGGCAGAGAAAGCAAACTTCTTGTTGCACTCCACCTGAAGCGAAGTCAGGTCGAAGAGTCGGGGAGGGGCTTCTTTACCATTCTTTTTGATGACGGAAGTGATGGTGAAGGGGGTGTCTTTTATTCGTTCCAACAGCGCAAGGCCTCGTGCGTGGTCGGTAATGGGATCTATGCCGGGATTTTCGTCGGTTATCTTGTTCGGAGGAATGGTACTGCCGTTGTTTGCGTTCTGCTTCTCGGCCTCCATCGCCAGTTCCTCGTCGCTTTTGCGTATAAGGGCGGCAAAGGTGGTTTCCCGATAAGTGGTGCTCAGCACCCAATACTGCTTGGGCACGAAATGCAGTATCTCCGACTGACGGTTGACAATCAGTGCTAAGGTCGGCGTCTGTACTCGACCGATGGAAAGTACCTGTCTGTTTTGCCCGTATTTCAGTGTGTAGAGGCGGGTGGCGTTCATGCCTAGTAGCCAGTCGCCGATGGCGCGCGACAAGCCAGCCTCGTACAGCGGCTGGAAGTCGGAAGCATCGCGCAGTTTGGCAAATCCTTCGCGGATGGACTCTTCCGTCAGTGACGAAATCCACAGGCGCTTCACCGGGCAGCGTGCACCGGCTTTCTGCATCACCCAACGTTGTATCAATTCTCCCTCCTGCCCGGCATCACCACAGTTTATAATCATGTCGGCATGTTGCATTAGGCTTTCGATGATGTGGAACTGCCGCTCGTAAGTAGCGTTGCTGATAAGTTTAATGCCGAAGCGGGGCGGTATCATGGGTAGGCTTTGCATGTTCCACGACTTCCAGTCAGGCGTGTATTCGTGCGGCTCTTTCAGTGTGCACAGGTGCCCGAACGTCCAAGTCACCTGATACCCATTCCCCTCGATATATCCGTCCTTCTTATTCTTTGCTCCCAGCACATCGGCAATGTCGCGCGCCACGGAGGGCTTCTCGGCAATACATACTATCATTTGTCGTTCTCCCCATTTGGTTCGTTCGGCAAAGGTACGAAAAAGGGAGGGAATGCGGAAGGCACAGGCAGAGTAGCCTGAGTTGTCCCTTCACTCTGTCTTAATTGTCTGTTTTCTGCAATAAAAGATCCCGAATTCGATATAAAACAGCCTGAATTGGGCAGATAAAAGAGGGTCTACTCTGACTAACGTTAGTCGTTGACGGTGACTAACGGCAATCACCTCCACCGACTAACGGCAGTCACCTTCACCGACTAACGGCAGTCGGGGCATGGACCTATTGGAGCGGTGTAAAACGCCGTTTGGAAGTTGTGCATCACGCCGTTGGGAAGTCACACCTAACGACTTCCCAACGGCACCTCCATCCTCTTTGGGAAGTCATCATCCCCCTGTCGAGAAGGGTCGGTGAGCGTCCTCTTTTTCATCGCTGTCTTTATGTCGAACTCTGGCTTAATAATGTCATGCTTTCGCGAATATGGCGTCATTTCGAGAGAAGTCACCCTTATACATGCAAAAAGTTTGTCTTATTCTTATGGACATTACATGATAAAAGAGGTAATTTAGCGGCAATATTGATAAACTATAAATCCGTTAAAAAAACAAGATGCGATGAAACAAATTCCGATGAAGCATTTAGCTTACCTTCCTTTGCTATGCTCTTCTGTCGTTTCGGCGACAGAACGCCCTAACATTATCTACATCTTTACCGACCAACAGACAGCCCATGCCATGAGCTGTGCCGGAACATCCGATTTGCATACTCCTAACCTTGATCGGCTGGCGGCTTCGGGTGTCATGTTTGGCAATGCTTACTGCACTGCTCCCCTTAGCGGTCCGTCGCGGGGAGCCATGTTCACGGGACATTATCCCGCTACAGTGGGGCTGTCCGTCAATGGTGCGCCGATGCCCGATTCCTTGCAAATGCAGACGCTGGGTACATTGGTAAAGGCTGCCGGATATGAGTGCGCCTATGCAGGAAAATGGCATCTTCCCCTGGTCGACATTCCCCACCGGCAATATGGCTTCGACAGTATCTGCGGGCACAACGACGATGCGCTGGCTCAGGCCTGTGTGGAATACCTGTCGCGCCCGCACCATAAACCTTTCTTCTTGGTCGCTTCGTATGATAACCCGCACAATATCTGCGAATACGCTCGCAGTCAGAACCTCCCTTACGGTAATATCCTATCCCCCGACATACGGGACTGCCCGGGTCTGCCCGCCAACTTTGCTAAGAATCCCTACGATGCTGATGTCATCGAAACTGAACGGGCAAACAATTACAAAGCATACCCCACCGCGTGCTTCACTCCCGAAGATTGGCGCATGTACCGCTATACCTATTACCGTCTGGTAGAAAAAGTAGATAAAGAAATCGGCAAAATCCTCGATGCCATCGACAAGAACAACCTTTGGAAAAATACCGTGGTAATCTTCTCCAGCGACCACGGCGACGGTACAGGCGCCCATCGCTGGAACCAGAAGTCGGCCCTATACGAAGAAGTGGTCAACGTTCCTCTCATTGTCACGCTGCCTGGCAAAAAGAATGCAGGAAAAGTGCTGCCTCAGCTCGTCAGCAACGGAATAGACTTCTTCGCCACCGTATGCGATTGGACGGGTGTCCAACCACCTAAATACACTGTGGGAAGGTCCTTCCGCAAAATCGTAGAAGAAGGCAATGCCCAAGCTCCCCATCAAGATTATATCATCACCGAGACCCAGTTCGACGGCAGTAAGACTAGAGGTTGGATGGTACGCAGTGAACATTACAAATATATTCTCTATGACAAAGGGAGAAATCGTGAACAACTGTTCGATATGCAAAACGACCGGGGCGAAATGAGAAACCTTGCAATGGAAAACGCTTACAAAGAACAGTTACAAAGACATCGCGACATCCTTGAAGGTTGGATGAATACCTATCATATACGTCCCACTCGCCCCACGCTTCACGACGTCCCCGGAAAGGAATCTCAAGCCCATTTCATACCATAATCTCTGTCCTGTATGCATAATAAAAAAGGTAGTTACGTATTCGTAACTACCTTTTTCTTGAGAGCGGAAGACGGGGCTCAAACCCGCGACCCTCAGCTTGGAAGGCTAATGCTCTATCAACTGAGCTACTTCCGCATATCTTTTGTGGGCAAAGATGGATTCGAACCACCGAAGGCGTAAGCCAGCAGATTTACA
>CAUUOT010000156.1:0-3993 GCA_963546815.1 uncultured Bacteroides sp. | reverse complement strand
TGGACATACGCTCTACTACGAGGCCGGAGCTTTCTTGCGGAATGTAAACAATTACATCCAGACCACCATCACCGAGAAAGAGGGCACCATGCAATACACCAACGTCCCGGCTGTACACATTAAAGGCGCGGAGATGGAAGTGCGTTACGACTGGCAATCCCGACTGCAGTTCAGTGCCAACGTCAGCTATCAGGACGCACGCGACCGGCAGCGACTGAAAGCCGACGGGAAGCCCTCGGCCACCTATGAAAACCGAGTGCCCAACCGTCCTTGGCTCTTCGGCAGTGCCGAAACAGCATACACCTTCAGCAACGTGGCGTTGCCTCAAAGCAGACTGCGGCTGAGTTGCACTTATCAATGGGTGCACTGGTATTTCCTGACGTGGGAGGCCTACGGAAGTCGTGAGAACAAGGCTCGCATCCCCACCCAACACATATGCAATGCCGACGTCACTTATTCATGGAAAGGCGGACGTTACAACATTGCACTGGAATGCAGCAATTTCCTTGACCGGACAGCCTACGACAACTATAAACTGCAAAAGCCGGGAAGAGCTTTTATGGCGAAGTTCAGGCTTTTCATCGAGTAATTGCGAGATAAAACTTATAAATAAATAAATAAATTGTTTTAATCAATAAATTGTCACAGTATGAAAACTTTCAAATTTGCACTTATCGCCTTTATGGCAGCCATGATGGCATTATCGTTCACCTCTTGTTCCGAAGATAAATCGAAACCGACTCCCGATGTTCCGGAAATCAACGAGGGGAACTATCACTTCGATTTGTTTGTAACCGTGGGTAAGCACGGCGGAATGAGCAGTAAGAACACCACGATTGTTAATACTACCTCCTCCCTGACCGCCGATAAGGGCATAATCTCCATCAAGAGAGAAGGCGCCGAACTCAACGAGTTCACGATGGAGTCTGTCTCCAAAGGGAAGTTCTATTATCAGATACCTTCTTCCGCGGATCGTTTCGTAAAGTATCAAATCAAGAACAACACTGTTAAGACCGTCGACGAATGTCCGTTCAAGGCTAATACTTACAAAGCTCGTTCATATACGCACGCTTGGCTGAACGAGCATACACTCATCATCATGTCCGCCAACGGAGATGCCGACAAAATTCTCTGGACCAAGCTGAACACCGACAACATGAGCATTTTGAACGAAGGTACGTTGGATATCTCTCTGCCAGAGTCCATACTGGAAGGACAGAAGACAAGGAAGTTTACCACATCGGGCATCCTGACCTACAATGAAAAGGCAGGCAAGCTCTACTACTTCTACTTCGGAAGGAACGGCTTATCGGGAAAGAACTCTAAGGCTACCACGAACATTTATACAACAGTCCTTAACCCAGCCACGATGGCTGTAGAAAGCAACAAGATGACCACCAAAGCGAGCGAATTGGCTGGCAGCGCCTACGGTGAACTGATGCAGAACAGCGTGATGTATGACGAAAACGGCAACCTCTATCTGGCTACATTCAATCATACCGGAAAGATGGACCAAGGCCACCTGATGCGCATCAAGAAAGGAGAAAACGACTTCGACGCCGCATACGAGGGCTATCCGAATGCCGACGGCAAACTGCTTACCATCCAATACTTGGGGGACAACAAGGCGCTGGTATATGCCCGCAACGATGCTGAAGGAATCCTCATCGACTCTTACAGCCACTACTACGCCATTGTAAATCTGGCTACGGGACAAAGGGAGCGCTTGAAGTTCAACGGTAAGGAGATAGCTTACAGTGGCGGTCGCTTCTCGCAACGCTCCGTCATCTTCAACAACAAGGCTTACATCGGTGTAAATACCAAAGAGGATGCCAACTCCATCATTTACATCTATGATATCAAGACCGGCAAAGTAGAGAAAGGAGCGGAAGTGGACGGAACTTTCTTCTTCGACATGATACGTGTCATCGAGAACGACCGATAGCCATGACTATCCAAACAACAGTTGAAAGATTGCTATGAAGAAGACCATCATCACCCTATTTCTATATGGCATCTCCCTCCTCTGCTTTGCGCACGAGGGAGGCCATTACGAGCACAGCGACCTGCTGGCGGGAATGAAACCCGGCGAAAAGGCTGCCCTGCTCATGGTGCACTTCGGAACGACGCACGACGATACGCGTGCTTTGACCATCGATGCCCTCAATGCCAAAGTACAGGCCGCCTTCCCCGAACTGACATTCTGTGAGGCTTATACGTCGCGCATCGTCATCCGACGGTTGAAAGCGCGCGGGATTGAAAAACGTACGCCGCTGGACGTACTGCTGAAGTTACGCGGAGAGGGCTATACCCATATCCTCATACAGAGTACCAACATTATCGACGGTTTGGAAATGGAATCCCTCCGTCGCGATGCGGAGACTGTGCGGCCTTTCTTTAAGGAGGTACGCGTAGGCACCCCTCTGCTTTATTCCGTAGAAGATGCGGAAAAGGTAGTGAGGATATTGGGTAATCGCCTCGATGCAGCGACCGCCAGTAAAAAGACGATGTCGCAAGAGCACTTTGTCCTTGTAGGGCACGGCACTCATACCCCCAGTACCGCCATCTATAGTCAGATAGACTATATGCTGAAAGTCGCCGGGTGGACAAACTTCCACGTAGGCACGATTGAAGGATATCCTACTTTTGAAACCATGTTGTCGCAACTGAAGGCTGTAAAGGCCAGACGTGTGACGCTTGTCCCCTTTATGTTCGTTGCGGGCGACCATGCCCAAAACGATATTGCCGGCGAGTGGAAGGAAATGCTCGAAAAAGAGGGTTTCACTGTTCGCACGCGTTTGGATGGTCTGGGACAGATACCGGAAATACAAGAGATATTCATCGAGCATATCCGTTTCGGACTGAAGCACCGTATGCCCGGAATCATGGAAAAGAAAGCTGCATACGCAGCTGGAAAAGAGGTAGAATGAAACAGCTCCGGACAACGATGAATGCCCTAACTAAATGGATGTACTCTATTCATAGGGTACTGGGAACATTGCTTTGTTTCCTGTTCCTGATGTGGTTTATTTCCGCTTTCGTGATGATGTACCACCGTTTCCCTCGTGTCAGCGCCAAGGAGAGACTGCTCAGACAAGAACAGCTCTCGGTCACGAACGATTCGTTGCCGGACATCGCTTCCGTCACGGCACGTCTGCCTCGCGGAGAAAAAGTAAAGAGCTTCTCTCTGGAGCGCACACTGGGACAGACCGTCTTCCGGGTTCGTACCGACAAAGGAGCGTATTGCCTTCCTCTCCACTCCTCTGAATCCTTGCCGGTAATAGACCGTGCATATATTTTGCGGACAGCTGCCGTGTGGTGCGACTCACCTATTGCACGCATCGACACTCTGCAGTCTTTAGACCAATGGATACCATACGGTGAGCTGAAAAAAGAGATGCCCATCTATAAGATACACTTTGCCGATAAAGACCGAACTCAATTATATCTGAGCTCCCGAAACGGCGAAGCGTTGCAACTCTCGAACAAGAACCAGCGTTTCTGGGCGTGGATGGGAGCCATCCCCCATTGGGTCTATTTCACATGGTTGCGGCAAGATGCCGAGTTATGGAGCAAAACGGTGGTTTGGCTATCGGGCTTGGGATGTCTGATGGTCATTGCCGGTATCTGGGTGACGGTGGATGTTTGGCGCCGGACACGTTGCAACCGTCGTCAAGGTTTTTCGCCCTATCGTAAGAGGTGGTATCACTGGCATTACGTCAGCGGCATCTTCTTCGGTATCTTTGTCCTGACTTTCACCTTCAGCGGCATGATGTCTGTAACCGATATTCCCGAATGGATTCACAAGCCGGCTTTGAAAGGCAACCCTATACGCAGCCTCCATGCCCGTAGGCCCAAGCCGGAAGCATATCCGTTGGATTACCGGAAGGTCATCGCCGCTCATCCCGAAACGAAACAGATGGAGTGGAGCAACTTTCGCGAACACCCTTATTATATTATAAGAAACGAAGCTACGGAACTGTATATCGATGC
>CAUUOT010000155.1:0-4015 GCA_963546815.1 uncultured Bacteroides sp. | reverse complement strand
ATTCCCGAAACGAAAGGCAAGACATTGGAGGATATGACTAAGTTGTGGAAAAAACAGGAATAGAAAACATATTCATCCGGTGTGATTGATAATGGAAGGTGTGGTTGATTAATAATTGACTGCACCTTTCTTTTATCTCTGTGCTCTTCGCCTCTCTGAAATACTTCCCATAGAAGATAAGTTTTCCTGCGGGAATCTTCTTATTTATTGGAGGGCATCTCACTGATATACTTTTCTTATATCAAACTCAGGTTCTATTTGTAGAAAAAAACTATTGTCTGCATATCATCTCATCATCTCCGTTTTTAGTTCTTCTTTTCTTCCTTATTCCTAAAAAACGCTTGAGATTGGCGGATAAACGCCTAATACTGCCGAGAGGAATTGCAAATAGCCTGAAAGCGTGTATCTTTGCGGGAGGACTAATAACACATCTCATAATGAAAAAGTACACTTCTTCTTTGCTCTGTCTGCTGGTTGCGCTGACTTTGCAGGCCCAAAATTACACGGATTATTTTTCTGATAGGACGTTACGCGTAGATTACCTCTTTACCGGGAATGCCGACAGGCAGGCGATTTGCTTGGACGGGATGACGTCATTGCCCGGATGGGCTGGGCGCAAGCACCGGTTGGCGCAGCTCCCTTTGAAAGGAAACGGACAAATTGTAATGAAGGACGCGGCGGACGGCAGGGTGATTTACCGCACGTCGTTCTCTGCTCTTTTCCAGGAATGGTTGGAGACGGACGAAGCCCGGCGCGTGAGCAAGGGGTTTGAAAACTCCGTCCTTTTGCCTTATCCTTTGCGACCGGCGGAGGTGGAAATAACTCTTTTCGACTCGCGCGGCAACCTCCGTGCCGCCCTGAAACACACTGTAGACCCGGACGACGTGCTGATACACCGCAAAGGGACGGCGCACATCACCCCTCATAAGTACCTCCTGCAAAGCGGAGCGGCGGAGCGGTGCATTGACATTGCCATCCTTGCCGAAGGGTATCGGGCGGACGAGATGTCCACGTTTTACGAAGATGCCGCCATTGCCTGCGAGAGCCTTTTCGCTCACGAGCCGTTTCGCTCCATGCAGGCTTGCTTCAATGTGGTGGCAGTGGCCAGTCCGTCGGAAGACAGCGGGGTAAGCGTGCCTCGGTTGGGGCAGTGGAAGCGCACGGCGTTTGGCTCGCACTTCAGCACGTTCTATTCCGATCGATACCTCACCACCTCGCGTGTCAAGTCCATACACGATGCTCTGGCAGGCATCCCTTACGAGCACATCATCATCCTGGCAAACACCGAAGAGTACGGGGGCGGCGGCATATATAACTCTTATACGCTCACCGCCGCGCACTATCCTTTGTTCAGGCCAGTGGTGGTGCACGAGTTCGGGCACAGCTTCGGCGGCCTTGCCGATGAGTACTTCTACGACAACGACGTGATGACCGATACCTATCCGCTTAGCGTGGAACCGTGGGAACAGAACATCACCACACAAGTCGATTTTAGCGCCAAATGGCAAGATATGCTGGCGCAGGGCACGCCCGTCCCCACACCTGCGGACAAGGCTAAAGACTATCCCGTAGGTGTGTTCGAGGGAGGCGGCTACTCTGCCAAAGGAATCTTCCGTCCTGCCTATAACTGCCGCATGCGCACTAATGAATATCCGGAGTTCTGTCCCGTCTGCCAGCGGACCCTCCGCCGCATCATTCGATTTTACACCGAAGAATAACCGGCGGTTCATCTGTCTCACATCGTTTTTACCAACTATATGATTGAGCTGAAACGCATTACCACTTCCGATAGAGCCTTCTATGAATATATGGAGGGGCTGATGATTGACTCTTTCCCTCCCGATGAATACCGCTCCCTCGAGGAACAACGCGCCTATACCGATGCTAAGTCGCACTTCCACGCCAACATTGTTTTGTGCAACAATGTCCCGGCGGGCTTCGTCAATTACTGGGATTTCGAAGACTTCTATTATGTAGAGCACTTTGCCATCGACCCCGGACAGCGTAATGCTGGACTTGGAAAGTGTGTGTTGGACTGCCTTTGCAACCGATTAACCACTCCCGTTGTCTTGGAAGTGGAGGTGCCGATGGAAGAAACGGCGCAACGGCGCATCGGTTTCTATCGCCGAAACGGCTTCTCTTTATGGGAAAGAGACTATCGGCAACCGCCCTATAAGCTTGGAGACGATTACCTCCCGATGCTGCTCATGGCTCGAGGCGCTATTCGCTGCGAAGATAGCTTCGAGACGGTAAGAGAACGCATTTACCGAGAGGTGTATAACGTAACTTTTCCTTGGGACGTGCCTCGCTCGGAAGTGATGGAATAGCCTTTCAATCGCTTGTTGAGGATGAAACATTTGGGCTGAATGCAAAAAAAGTCATACCTTTGCCGCTCTCGTAAAATAATGGTAGAATGATCAATAAACCAAGAGTAAATGGAAACAACAGACAACAAGTACATCACTGTGGCATACAAGCTGTACACGATTGAAAACGGGGAAAGAGATCTCGCAGAAGAGGCGGATGCGCAGCATCCTTTCCAGTTCATCTCAGGTATGGGGACTACGCTCGATGCTTTTGAATCTCAAATCATAGGCTTGAAAGCCGGCGACGATTTCGACTTCACCCTCGCTGCCTCCGAGGCCTACGGCGACTATGACGATGAGCAAGTAATCGATCTCCCCAAGGAGGTTTTCTGCATCGAGGGTAAGTTCGATGACACTCGTGTGGTAGAGGGCGCCGTCATCCCTTTAATGACTTCCGAAGGCCAGCGTATTAACGGAAGTGTGGTAGAGGTAAAAGAAGACGTGGTTGTCATGGATATGAATCATCCCCTCTCGGGCTGCGACTTGAACTTCGTCGGCCAAGTGGTGGAAAGTCGCCCTGCTACTAACGAAGAGATGGCCGAACTGGTGCGCATGATGAGCGGCGGTTGCAGTTGCGGCGGTTGCGGCGATGGTTGCGGAGACCACGAGTGTGGCGGTGGCTGTTGCCACTAACTTTTTCTTCAGCTCTTGCTCGTCATAATTTGCAGTACCAGTTTATCCGTCTCGTTCATGCCTTCTGAGCCAATCTTAGTCAGGTTGCGTATGCTCTGGTCGACGTCCTCGTCTATTATCCCCTCGACGGAAGTCACGCAACGGTTTTCCATCGCCATGATGGCGGACAGTACGGCGGTTGAAACACCGGTCGTGACCTTCAACGCACAACTGGGTTTGGCGCCGTCGCAAATCATGCCGGTGAGGTTGGCTATCATGTTCTGCACGGCATACGCCACTTGGTTGTAGTTGCCTCCCATCAGCCAAGTTATTCCGCAGCTGGAACCGGTGGCGGCCACTACACAACCGCACAAGGCAGATAGCCTTCCCAAGCTCTGCTTGATGTATATCACCGTCAGGTGGCTCATCATGAGTGCGCGGACGATTTCTTCTTCCGACTTTCCGTTTTCTTCAGCATAGACCAGAACCGGCAATGTGGCGGATATGCCTTGGTTTCCGCTGCCGGAATTGCTCATAACTGGAATCATCGCCCCTGCCATGCGTGCATCGCATGCCCCGGATGTATAAGAAAGGATGTGAGAGAAAACGCTGTCACCCATCACCTTATGTTCGTAAGCTCCCCGGAGCATCTTTCCCAAACCGTGACCGTAATTTCCTTCAAAAGAGCGTTCGGCAGCCGCTTTGTTCAGCCGTGCAGTCTCTAAGATGAAACGTATCTCTTCCAAGGGAGCCGTCAAGGCAAAGTCATAGACTTTCCGCAGACTTAAATTCGGAACATCTTCCTCTTTCTGTGTGCGCGATGCGCTTTGTTTGTTCAGCAACGTCTCATTGTTTCGAGCTATATAGATAAAGGTGGTATGCCCTCCGGCAATGACGGCGGTGGCTTTGTCTTCGCCCGCTTCGCAGCACACCTCTATGTAAAGTTTCTCTTCGATATTCTTTTTCAGCGCGATGTGTATGCGTTTCTCTTCGACATATCGTTTCCCTTCCTCTACAGCGTGGGGAGTGCTTTCTTT
>CAUUOT010000154.1:0-4036 GCA_963546815.1 uncultured Bacteroides sp. | reverse complement strand
ATTCCCGCTTATCTGTCCTCTTGCGGAGAAGACCGCTGGGCCGCCTATGCCGAGCAGACCCGTACAGACCGGTGGATAGACGACACGATGAGGGTGTGGTATTACTGGAGAGACGAAATTCCGGATGCCGACGCGCTGAATTTCTTTGCCGCTCCCTCCGTCTTCTTCAAGTCTCTCCTATCTAAAAGTGACAAATTCTCCTACATCGACAGTCTGACAAATGCTGCTTCTACACGTAGCATCCCCTATACTGAACACAGCTACGGTTTTCAGTTCCTCACAGAGAGTGTAGAGGGAAATGACACCGCCCTCTACGCCCGTGTGCTCTACGTGGCGGACGGAAGCCCCGCCTCGGCCATTCACCTGCAACGGGGAGAGTGGATTATGGAGATGGACGGAGCACCCATCACCCGAAAGAACTCGGGTAAACTATACGGAAGCACGTCCATGAAGCTCACAATAGGCCATTACGACACGGAGCGGAAAACCATCGTCCCCTATGACGAGCAAAGGCAGATTGCATCGGCACGCTCCATCAACGACAATCTTGTGCATTATTATAATGTATATACAAGAGGAGGTAAGCGGACAGGCTATCTGGTCTACAACCACTTCAGCTCCGGGGCGACAGGCAGTGGCAATGAATATGACAACGACCTGCGCAAGGTTTTCCGCGACTTTGCCTCGCAGCAGGTGGACGAGTTCGTGCTGGATTTGCGCTACAACAACGGCGGACTGCTGAGTTGTGCAGAGCTGATGTGCAGCATGCTTGCGCCCTCTTCGGCCCTTGGCAAGGAGTTGGGCTACCTGGAGTTCAACAGCCGCATTCGTCCGCAGAAAGTGCCTTTTACACTGAATGCCGACCTTATCGGAGACGGGGCAAACCTGAACCTGAAAAAGCTCTATGTATTGACCGGCAGCCAGACGGCATCCGCCTCGGAGATGCTCATCAACTGCCTCAAACCATACATGGAGGTTGTCCTCATCGGTACTGCCACCGTGGGCAAGAACGTAGGCTCTATCACCTTCAGCAACACCGACCTGAAGATTACCATGAATCCCATCGTATGCAAGATATACAACACTCAAGGAAAGTCAGACTATGCATCCGGCTTTACTCCTACCTATGCGGTGAACGAAACGGCGAACAATCAGCAATTCCTGCCCTTCGGCCATACGGACGAGTCCATGCTGAGCACCGCACTGAGCATTATTGACGGGACGATGAAAGCAGGTGGCAAAGAAAAAGCCGCTACCTCAAAGGTCACGACGATAGAAAACTCCATCGACCGCCGCGCAAGTCGTGCCGTACGCATCAGATAAGGGCCTGCGCCCTTCCGTGATGCGGATTACTTCCTTTTGAAGAACTTGTCGAAGAACAGAATCTGGTAGTCGATGGAATTATTCCAATACGTACGGTTGTGCCCTCCGGGACGGAGGATGAAGTCATGATCGATATTCCGTGCCAACAGCCGATGATGCAGGCTCTTGTTCACCTCGAGAAAGAAATCGGCCTCGCCGCAGTCGATAATCAGCGCCAAGTCTCCGTTCGTTAGCTTATCCAGCTGGTTGACCACGGTATGCGCATCCCAAACGGCTTTGTTGCGTACAAATTCGCCCAGCTGCTCGCTCATCTCCCAGTTCTGAGGGAAGGGGCGGATGTCAACTCCTCCACTTGTGCTACCCGCCGCACCGAACGTTTCCTTATGACGGATGGCTATCCACAGAGCGCCATGCCCGCCCATGCTCAGGCCGGTGATGGCTCGCGCCTTTCTGTCAGGAATGGTGGCGCAGTGCCGGTCTGTATACTCCACCAGTTCGGTTGATACAAAGGTTTCGTAGCGTGAAGCAGGGTTCTGGGGGCTGTCCCAATACCAACTGTTCCTGTTGCCGTCGGGACATACGAAGATGACACCCTTCTCGTCCGCTATCTGCGGGAGTTCGGGCTTCAACCCTATCCAGCTGCGCGCGTCTCCGCCATGCCCGTGCAAGAGGTAAATGACCGGACAAGCCTTCCGCTCCACCGCCTTCTCAGGCAAGATATACACCACCTTCACCTCCTTGTTCATCGAGGGACTCTTTACCAGAACCGTGTCTACACGCGCCGCTTGCGCCGTCAGGGCAAACAGGCAGAACAACACACTCATTAACATGCTTCTTTGTTTCATATGTCTTTTGTTTATTTATACTAACCGGGTGGCAATATTAACAATAAAAGCCGATAAAACATTACCTTTGGCACGATAAAATCATCGTCCTCCACGAGAGGGTGGACGATGAATGCATACCTAACCCATTAAACCATCAAAAGAATGAAAAAAGTAATGATGGTGGCAGCCATCGCCGCCGCATTGGTTTCCTGCCAATCAAAAGGAACGCGCAGCAACGACGCTGCCGCAATGGACAAAGACACCACCGCAACCCAGCTCCCGGTATTCGAGGGAACACTGCCTGCTGCCGATGGCCCGGGCATACGCTACATCCTGAGCGTAGAAAATCCGAAGGCCGACCAAGCAGGCACCTACACCTTAGTGACCACTTACCTCGACGCCAAAGGGGCGGGAAAGGACCAGAGTTTCACCTCTAAAGGGACAAAACAACTCATCCGGAAAGACGTGGACAACCAGCCCAAGACCGCCCTCAAGCTAACGCCCGAAAATGGCGACGCCCCCGTTTACTTCGTCATGGTGAACGATACCACTTTGCGACTTGTGGGCGAGGACTTGAAAGAGATGGACGGAGAACTGAACCACGACATCACGCTGGTGAAGTAAGCCCCACTTCCCTCACCTTTGCGTCATAGAAACAACAAACGAAAAAAGATGATGAAAAGACCATTCGCCACACTGACCCTCCTGCTGCTTCTGCTGGCAGGATGCGGCTCAGTACCCGTCACGGGACGGAAACAAGTGCTCCTGGTGTCCGACCAAGAGATATTGACCTCCAGCCTCGCCCAATACCGCAACTACATGAAGACCGCTCCGAAGTCCACCGCCGCCAAGCCCTCAGCCATGGTGACACGCGTGGGGAAAAGAATTGCAGCCGCCACCGAGAAATACATGCGGCAACACGGACTGCAAGAAGAAGTGAAGAATTTCGCTTGGGAGTTCAACCTGGTGAAAGGCACACAGGTCAACGCCTTCTGCATGCCCGGCGGAAAGATAGTGGTGTACGAAGGACTGATGAAATTAGTCTCCAACGACGACGAGCTGGCCGTAGTCATCGGGCACGAAGTGGCGCACGCTGTGGCCAAGCACAGCAACGAGCGCGTCAGCCAGCAGATGCTGGCCCAATACGGCGCCCAACTGCTTAACCTCTCGCTCTCGCAAAAAAGCACCGCCGTGCAAGCCATTGCCAACCAAGTCTACGGCCTCGGCGCACAATACGGAGTGATGCTGCCCTTCTCGCGCAAACACGAGTCGGAAGCCGACTACATGGGCCTGATATTCATGCGCATGGCAGGCTACAACCCCGACGTAGCCATCGGCTTCTGGCAAAAAATGTCCGCAGGCAGCACCGCCAAAGTGCCCGAACTGATGAGTACCCACCCCAGCGATGCCCGCCGCATCAACGACATACGCAAGGCACTGCCTACCATCAAGGCGCAATACAAATAACAGCCTCCGGGGGGTGGCCTGTCATTCGTCGGCAAACCGCCACTGACACTTCTTCAGGTCCACACACCCGCTCTTTTTGAAGCTTACCCCCTCGGCCTCGAGCAACTGCCGCTGCTCGGCCCAGAAAGGCGCGGTCCTCCCCAGGCTGTTCACCACCCGGTGGCAAGGCAAATGCAAGTCAGCAGCAACATCGTGCATGATGCGACCCACCATGCGGGCATGCCGGGGGCTACCCGCCAGGCAAGCCACCTGTGCGTACGTCAGCACTCTGCCACAAGGGATCGCGGCCACCACGCTATAAACTTCTTGTCTAAAGAAAAATAAATCCATAGGGATATACTTTAATATATACGTGAATGATTTACTCAGTTCTATGTGCTATCTGTAATTCTATTTGGATGAGCTCGCAAAAAAAAACG
>CAUUOT010000153.1:0-4068 GCA_963546815.1 uncultured Bacteroides sp. | reverse complement strand
ATCGCCCGATAAGGCATATACACGGGCGGACAGTTGCGGCATTCGCGTGAAAAACGCTATCTTCGCACCGCTTAAAGCGCCGGCCTTGAAACACCCGGCAGCCCTTTGAGACTTGATTATCAGAACCTAACTCTCGAACAGAATGAACCATTCATGCCCTTATCACCGCATCAGGACAGCGTTACTGATGTGCATGCTCCTGCCTGCCGCCGCAACAGCGCACGCACAGGATATAAGCAGGCGCTCTACCCCGGACAGCCTACAGCAACTGCGCAAGTCGCCCGTATCACCTCAAAACGCTAACCGGAAATTCACCGTCAGCGGATATGTGACGGACGGGGCGTCCGCCGAAACGCTGATTGGCGCCAATGTGCTGGAAAGCCGCCGCTCCACCGGAACCACTACCAACCCCTTCGGGTTCTATACGATCACCCTCACGGAGGGAGAGGCCGAGCTGCACTTCTCGTACATGGGATACGAGACGCAGCACAGCCGTTTCGTATTGAACAAAGACACCACCCTCAACGTACGGCTGAACAGTAACAACCAACTGGCGGAGGTCGTGATATGGTCCGACAAACGGGAGGCAGGCATCCGGAGTACCACGATGGGCGCGCACGAGATACCGATAGCGCAAATCAAGCATACGCCCAGCATACTGGGAGAAGCCGACCTGTTGAAGACTATCCAGCTGATGCCGGGCGTGCAGGCCGGCATGGAAGGCTTCTCGGGCATGTACGTCAGAGGGGGAAGCAACGACCAAAATCTGGTGATGCTGGACGGCATACCCATCTACAACGCCGACCATATCCTGGGCATATTCTCCATCTTCACGCCCGAAGCGGTGAAGAGCACCACGCTCTTCAAGAGCTCTTTTCCCGCCCGATACGGCGGACGGCTGTCGTCCATCGTGGATGTGCGCACCAACGACGGGGACATGAACCGCTACCACGGCGCACTCAGCATCGGCTTGCTGACGGAGAAGCTGCACCTCGAAGGCCCCATCGTGAAAGGGAAAACGTCTTTCAGCCTAAGTGGACGAACCATGCCTACGCTCTTCTTCAAAAGTCCATTCACCGACAACGACAGCTCTGAAAAGAACGAGTACAACTACTACTTCTACGACCTCAACGCCAAGGTAAACCATAAGTTCAACGACCGCAGCCGCCTCTTCCTCGGCTTTTACAGAGGGGACGATCATTATCACTACGACAATAGCTACGATAGTTCTTCCGGCCAGAACTATCGCAACTTCAACGAAGACAGGAACAAATTGAGCTGGGGAAACCTCATCGGCTATATGCGCTGGAACTATGTGTTCAACAACAAACTGTTCAGCAACACCACCGCCTCGTACAACCGCTATGAGATGCGAATGGACCAGGACGTACGGAGCAGGAACATGTACAACGGCCGGGAACATACCTACGGATACGCGTCAAGATTCAGCTCGGGCATCCAAGACTGGAGCGTACGGACGGACTTTGACTATACTCCCGTCCCCCGGCATCGCATCAAGTTCGGGGCCGAATACATCCACCACACCTTCCGCCCCGGTATCTCTACCGCCAAGGTAGAAGAGAGAGAAAACGGAGCAACGCAGATCGACACGCTCTACAAGACCAACAGTAACCGCTTGTTGCACGGACAGGAAGTGTCTCTCTACGCGGAAGACAACTTCGACCTGAGCCGCCACCTCAGCCTGAACGCGGGCATGCGCGCCTCTTTCTTCCACACACAGGGGAGAAGCTACTATTCCGTGCAGCCGCGACTCTCGGCACGCTACAACTTCGGACGGGGCTTCTCCGCCAAAGCGTCATACAGCAACATGGCGCAATACGTACATTTGCTGACCTCTACGCCTTTCTCCCTGCCCACCGACCTGTGGGTACCCATCACCAAAGACATCCGGCCGATGTATGCCGACCAGTTCTCCCTGGGCGGCTATTACTCGGGGCCGGGCGGTTGGGAGTTCTCACTCGAAGGGTATTACAAACACATGAATCACATTCTGGAATATCAGGACGGGGCTTCGTTCTTCGGAAACTCCACGCATTGGGAAGAAAAAGTGGAGGCGGGAACGGGACGCTCGTTCGGCATGGAGCTGATGATACAGAAGACGTTGGGAAAAACCACCGGCTGGCTGGCCTATACACTATCCAAGACCGACCGCCGCTTCAAGAACGGTAGCATCAGTCAGGGACAATGGTTTCCCTATAAATACGACCGCCGGCACAGCCTCAGCCTCTGTGCGAACCATCAATTCAGCAAACGTGTAGACGTCGGTGCTTCGTGGATATTCAATACGGGCGGATGTATTACGGTACCCGAGCGGCAAACGCTTGTCTTACGCCCCGACGGAAGTACCGAAAAAGCGGACTACATCACGCATCGCAATAACTATCGGCTGCCAGCCACGCATCGGTTGAACCTTGGCATCAACTTCAACAAAAAGACCAAACACGGCATACGCACTTGGAACATCAGCATCTATAACGTTTACAATGCCATGAACCCGAATCTGGTTTACAGCACGCGCGTGCATCGAAATGGAGAGGAAAAGACGGTCATTAAGAAACTGACCTTACTGCCCTGCATCCCGTCCGTCACTTATTCCTATAAATTCTAAAAGACCGAATGACATGAAAACGAAAGCGTATTTACACCTTATTATATATATAGCCATCGCCGGCCTCGCCTCCGCTTGCGAGAACGAGATACCTTACAATCCCGGGCAACAGGAAAACCAACTCATCCTAAATGCCCTGCTCGATGCCGGCACAACCGAGAACTACGTCCATCTGTCGCTGAGCGAAGGGAATAAAATCAGACCGGTGGTGAGCCAGGCTACCCTGACGCTGTCCGTCAACGGAAAGCCGGTAGAGTCTCCACGGATGGTTTCGCCGGGGAAGTTTCTGCTCACCACCGTCCTGCATCCGGGCGACCGCCTCTTCATCGAGGCCGGCGCAGAGAACGGGAAGTACCGTGCCACCGCCGAGGCTGCCGTGCCCCAACCTGTGTCGGGCATCAAGGTAGACACCCTCACGGCCTTTCTTCAACAAGGAGGCGGTACGAGAGCTTTCCGCCAGTACCTCATCACGCTGCAAGACCGCCTGAACGAAAGGAATTACTACCGTTTGGATATTCGGAGCGACTATGAGATGCAGGCCCTCGTCCCGTCACCGAAACGCAGGAAAGACGGAACTCCCGTCACCGACGAACACGGGTCGCCCATCTATGAATACAAGGATACCCTCCTGTATTATTCCGACCACAGACTGATAAACCGCGAAGACGTGATACTGACAGACGGGCAAGTCTCCAATTCGGAAGAAGATGAAGAGAACACGCTGTTCCCGGCTATCACGAACAAATACAATATCTTCAGCGACAACCGGTTCAGCAACTCTTCCGCTACGCTGAAGGTGTATACTTTCCCCGATTTAGGCTACATAGGCAGACACGACTATACACACATCCGTCTGCTCTCCACCACAGTCCGACTACTCAGCCTCAACCGCGAGGAGTATCAATACCTGAGGGCGCTGAACTGTCTTGAGGACGATAATTACGACAACACCATCATGGAACCCGTCAGCGTGCCGAGCAACGTCACGGGAGGAATGGGATTCGTAAGCGTCAGCTCCGAAGTACAATGTCGGTATTCTTTTCCCTAAGAATCGGGAAAGAACAATATGCTTTGACTCGACGGTTTAACCAGCCCTATGATTTCGATAGAAATAAAGCGGCTAGCCCAATATCTAAATAACCAATAATAGGTATTTATCGTATGTCGTTGCATAAATATGTGCATCCGTTTGTTTCTTACTACAAATGCGCCTATCTTTGCAAACCAAATTTTGGAGAATCTTGAAGAAGATAAAGAATATAATAAAATGTTTTCTCCCTCTACTGTTCATCGCTTATTGGGGAGGGATTACGCTCTTCACCCACTCGCATGTGGTGAATGGTGTGATTATTTCGCATTCCCACCCTTTCAAGGGAGAACATGAGCACTCCGAAGTTGAAGTGGAGACCATATTCTTTCTTTCCGCTTTCCTCTCTCCT
>CAUUOT010000152.1:0-4103 GCA_963546815.1 uncultured Bacteroides sp. | reverse complement strand
TTTACTGCCAAACCATCCATTGATCTCATGAATACACTTTCAGGCACATCGGGCGACTTCTTCGTCTTCAGTATTTGCGTCGTAGTTTGCCGGCAGGGTGGTACATCATGAAGACGCTGGTACCGAAATATAAACCGATTGTAGTAAAATAACGTCTCCTCTCACAAACCTCTATGCCCTCTGAAAGGCCGGATATCTTCCCACTTTCAGAGGGCTTTTCGTATAAATTCCTCACCGAGCATTGCTCCTTACATTCTCATCCTTCCGGCTGTTTTTTTGAAAAATGAGACGTCATTCCCTTCTTTATTTATCCGTTATTTTGATGAAAGACAAAGAACGGGATTGGGCAATCTTTCCTCAAAGGTGTGACCTTCATTCCACAGTTTTTCCACACTTATACGAGTAGAAGACATTAGACAGTTGATTTTTATATACTTGAAGTACAAGAAGATAAACGACAGCATTCGATTTTGGCATCTGCCTTGCATTACCCTGGATAGAGATTCTATTTTATTTATTCACAAAAAACAATTACCATCATGAAAAAGGTATTAGTAATGGCATTGTCAATGATGCTGGGAGCAGGCAGCTCCGCCGTATGGGCACAAGTAGCCGGCAGTCCGGCTGTAACGGAAATCCAGGTTCAGCAAGATGAATTTGTAAAGATAGACCCTGCTGACCTGCCGCAAGCCGTGGCGCAAACACTGGCCAAAGACTACGCAGGGACTTCGGTGAAAGAAGCGTATGTGAAAGAAACGGATGGAACGAAAATCTACAAGATTATCGTTGTTTCCGCCGACGGCGCCGAGACCACCGTTCTGCTGAACGAGAAAGGCGAAACGGTGAAGGAAGAGTAGCGAGGCGGTGTCAATACACGCAAAGCGAATTGGCCACCTTGCGTTCCGTCTTGCCAGAAGGAGTATTGGCTACGCCGTGGCCAGGCAATGAGACACTCCAAAGAGTGGAAGAGCCGCCGCCGTCGAGGTTGAGCGCATCCTTTCCTCCCAATACACGAATCAGGTGTGCGAAGTGAGGAATGCTGATGCCCTCAGCCACTCCTTTTCTGCGGCCGTCAACCACTATCAGCAAGATTTTCTTGTCCGTAGTCAGCACCACGGCACTGCGGGGATGCTTGGTGTTTACGAAACCCGGATTGCATGCGGAGAAGTCGCACACCTTTCCGTCCAACAACATCAGAGGACCGGAAGCCAGTACGGCACCTCGTTTCAGTCTGCAATCCCTCTCTTTCTGCTTGTTCCAGGGCGTCAACTTCAACTTCCCGTGGCGTATAAACAGGGCTCCGTTGGCAATCGTTGCGAGAATGTTATCATAGGCAGTCGTATCCACCACTACCCCATTCTTGCGCAAGTAGCAGACGGAGTGACCTTCTTTCATGTCGAAATACGAACCGTTGATAGCCGCCACAGCTCCCGAGCGACGGGCGGCGACACTCGTTTCCTCCCTCGGAGCATGTATCAGCACATCCCAGCGACGATGCTTCTGGGGCAACTCGATGATGAAAACCTCCTGAGGAACTCCATATAACGTGTCAAACGTCGCCTTGCGGTAAAGAACGTCTTTCTGCAAATGCACCGTCCGCCAGTCTGCCGTGACGATAGCCGATGAATCGGCGGCAGTCTGCGCCGTTGCCACGGACAGGCTGCAAACAAACAACAAAGTCAAACCAATCTTCTTTTTCATAATAAACTCTTTTACAATTACAGTTATCAATCCTATTATTCCGGGTTCTCGCACCACGAGGGGGCGTACCTTTCTTCGTACTTTTTCCTACATTTGCCGCATGAAAACGCTCTGCATCATCTTAGGAAGCCTCTCTCTGGCGCTTGGCATCGTCGGTATATTCGTGCCTCTTCTGCCCACCACCCCCTTTCTGTTGCTCACTGCCGCGCTTTATTTCAGGGGTTCGAGCCGTCTGTATCAATGGTTGCTGAGCCATAAATACTTCGGTCCGTACATTCGCAACTACCGCGAGAACAAGGCTATTCCTCTGCGGGCAAAGGTCTATTCACTGCTACTGATGTGGGGTAGCGTCCTCTATGGCATCTTTTTCTTACTCCCGCTAACGGGGGTAAAAATACTGATGTTCCTCGTTGCGGTAGGAGTTACATGGCATATCTTGTCGTTCAAAACATTGAAATAGAGAGAGACGCCATCTATTTCACGATATAGCTTTTCAACGATTCCACATATTCTTCAAAGGCATCCACCCCTTGCGGAGTAATCCTGCAAAGGGTGCAAGGCATTTTCCCCTTGAACGTCTTGGTCACCTCCACATATCCCGCCTTACTGAGTTTATCTATCTGCACACTCAGATTTCCGGCCGTTGCCCGCGTCTGCTGGCGGATGTAGACAAAATCCGCCTCTTCTACACTGATAAGCAGCGACATCACCGCAAGCCTCAGTTCACTGTGAAGCAAAGGATTCAGTTCTCTAAACATGTCTTTTTCCAATAAACAAGGCATAAAGGGATATGCCTAACAAAGGTAAATGATAAATCCCCAAATACAATCCGGCAGCAGTGGCAAAATTTCCCATATTATAGCAACCGATAATGAATCCGATCATTGCCGTGACGCGCAATAGGGAACGGTCTACATCTTTCTTGCTCAACACCAGTAAACTAAGAAAAACGGGAGTCATCGGACAGAATGCCATGGCCGAACCTCCGGTAAACAAATACACCGGATGAAAGTCCGGAACAGCCGGACCTTGCATCATATCCATAGGCCACCATAGACAAAAGAGGGCCACTGGTATTATCCAAGCCGTTTTCCAATTCAGATTACTGAAAGTAAACCGAGTGCTTCTTCTACAAGCACTTCTCAGCCATATGGCAGCTACCAAGAACATCATCAGCAGATTGATGGTTACGACGCTGATGCCGTACTTCTCTGTCACCGCCACATTCTGTATCACGGCATACAATAAGTAGCAGCATCCCGCATAGAACGAAAAGACACGACTCACCCGCTCTCCACGCACCACAACCAGCGTCAGCAGGACAATGGCCGAAATCTGAAAAGCCCAAGCGTACGGATACATACCCTGTATGACGGCATGCGCCAACGTAAAGACTACAATATCACCGCAAGCCTCCCATTGAAAGCCCTTCGTAGCAATGGGGAATATGATGAATTGCAAAACAAGCATCAGAACGATAAACTTCCACGATAACAAAAAGTCATCCAACGTATTATTTATTGATTTCATTTCGCACCTCGCTTTCTCTTTTTGCCTACGATCCATAGACAGACCTTTCACATGCCATCCCGCTTCGTTATGCTGTTCAAATAATGCCCCGGCACCACCATCATAAAGACAAAAGCCGATGCAAAGACCAATATCCGGTCGAAACCATCTACATAGAGGCATCCCACAGAAGCCAACGCTCCCAAAGAGCCACATACCGTCACCACTCTCATCTTAATGATTAACCCTGTCAATGCCGTGCCCATCCCCATCATCAATAAGACGATAAAAAGGATGGGAAGACTCCGAAAGAATATGAAAACACAAGAGATAAGAAAACCTGCCAGACCAAATACCATCCATACATACCCCACCATGCGGTCAATGTAAGTCTTCACCACATTTTGCCGCCTGAGAGAGAACCGCACAGTAAGCGGATAAGCGATGGCCGGCAACAAAAACCATAAACATTGCCAACTATAGTCACCCGTTTCCTTCAGCACAAACCAAACCAGCAACGACACGATTATCGTCATGTATCCCCATATAAGAAAAGGGACTCCGGCGTTCTTTACTTTCCTGTACCTCGTATTCTGTATCATCTGAGCGATGAGTTCCAAACTCTCCTTCTCATTCAAATTTCTATTGTCCATCTTCTAAACATTTATTGATTCAACCTCAAGCATTGAAAACAAAAAGAATGGTCAATGCTTCATTTCCTATTAAGCCTCTGCACCAACCGGGGTTACTTGTCTTTCATAAGTCTTTCATTGATAGCATCCGTCACTCTATTTAACACACACATTCAGTTGCAACTGCGCTGCAAAGATATGCGGTTTATTTTATAAACCAAATTATTTTATAAATTATTTCACGTAAAACAAAAAAATAGC
>CAUUOT010000151.1:0-4114 GCA_963546815.1 uncultured Bacteroides sp. | reverse complement strand
AGTCTTCAGGAACACCGACGGCACCCGGAGGCTCCCAGCATATGATAAAGCGAGAAGAGGTATATAAAATAGGCATGTTCAATAAGCCGCACGGCATTAAAGGGGAATTGTCGTTCACCTTCACGGATGACATCTTCGACCGGACGGAAGCGGAATATCTTATCTGCATGCTGGACGGCATTCTCGTCCCTTTTTTCCTTGAAGAATATCGCTTCCGCTCAGACACCACCGCCCTTGTCAAGCTGGAAGGAGTAGACACGGCCGAGCGTGCCCGCACGTTCACCAACACGGAGGTGTACTTCCCCGTCAAGCAAGCGGAAGGGGTGAAATCGGAAGAACTGACGTGGGACTACTTCGTCGGCTTCCGGATGGAGGAGATGCACCGTGGCAAACTGGGAGAAATCGTGCAAGTAGACACGTCTACCATCAATACGCTGTTTGTCGTGGACCACAACGGCCAAGAACTTCTCATTCCCGCTCAAGAAGCATTCATCGCAGGCATCGACAGGAAGCACAAGGTCATCACGGTGAACCTGCCGGAAGGGTTGCTTTCGTTGGAAGATACGGAAGAGTTCCATTAAAGGAAGAGTAAATGCTATCTATCATAATATAAGGTATATTGAAGAGAAAGAAACAAAAACGCAGCAAGGCTTTCTGGAACAATATCAAGTTCAAGTATAAGCTGGTGATCATCAACGAGAATACGCTCGAAGAGGTGGTAGGCCTGCGTGTGTCCAAGTTGAACGGCTTGTCGGTACTGCTCTCCGTGCTGACGGTGCTCTTCCTTGTGGCGGCGGTCATCATCGCCTTTACTCCCTTGCGCAACTACCTGCCCGGATATATGAACAGCCAGATACGCGCACAGATTGTAAAGAATGCCTTGCATGTAGACTCGCTTCAGCAGGTACTGGACAGGCAAAACCTCTATATCATGAATATCCAGGATATCTTCCAAGGAAGAATAAAGGCCGACACCATACACTCCATCGACTCGCTGACCAATATGCGGGAAGACTCGCTCATGGAACGTACGCAACGCGAAGCCGAGTTCCGCAAACGATACGAAGAGGCCGAGAAGTATAACTTGACCAGCATTACCGCTCGTCCTGATATAGACGGACCGGCATTCTACCGTCCTGCCCGGGGCATGATTTCATCCACCTTCGATGCAGAGACAAGACGCTTCGGCATAGACATTGCCGCCAATCCCGGCGAGAGCGTACTGGCCACACTGGAAGGCACCGTCATCTTGAGCACTTATACCGCCGAGGCAGGCTATCTGATAGAGATACAGCATCATCAGGACTTCGTGTCGGTCTACAAACACTGCGGTTCTCTGCTGAAACAGGAGGGCGAGGACGTGAAAGGAGGCGAAGTCATCGCCTTGGTAGGAAACACCGGACAATCCTCCACCCGGCCACACCTCCGCTTCGAGTTGTGGCACAAGGGGAAGGCGGTAAATCCGGAGCTTTACATCGTGTTTTAATCATGAAGAAACGAATAGCCATACTCGGTTCCACCGGTTCCATAGGTACACAAGCGCTGCAGGTCATCGAAGAGCATCCCGACCGATACGAAGCCTATGTATTGACAGCCAACAACAAAGTGGACGCACTCATAGCACAGGCCCGCCAATTCAAGCCCGAAGCGGTGGTGATAGCCAATGACTCCAAATACCTCGCCTTGAAAGAGGCGCTGGCCGACCTGCCTATCAAGGTGTATGCCGGCGAAGAGGCGCTGTGTCAGATAGTAGCCGAGGCACCTGTGGACATGGTGCTGACAGCCATCGTGGGATATGCCGGATTGAAGCCGACCATGAGCGCCATACGTGCCCGCAAGCCGATAGCGCTAGCCAATAAAGAGACGTTGGTGGTGGCCGGGGAACTGATTAACGAGCTGGCAGCGCTGAACGGCGTGCCCATTCTGCCTGTCGACTCCGAACATTCCGCCATCTTTCAGTGTTTAGCGGGAGAGGTGGGCAACCGGGTGGAAAAGGTGATACTGACCGCTTCGGGCGGACCGTTCCGCACCTGCACCGCGGAGCAACTGGCAACAGCGACCAAAGCGCAGGCACTGAAACATCCCAACTGGGAGATGGGAGCCAAAATCACGATAGACTCCGCATCAATGATGAACAAGGGATTCGAAGTAATGGAGGCTAAGTGGCTGTTCGGCGTACTGCCCGAACAGATAGAGGTAGTGGTGCATCCGCAATCGGTCATCCACTCCATGGTACAGTTCGAGGATGGGGCCATCAAGGCACAACTCGGCATGCCGGACATGCGCCTGCCCATTCAGTACGCATTCTCCTATCCCGACCGGTTGAGAAGTTCTTTCCCGCGTTTGGACTTCAAGCTGTGCACGGAGTTGACGTTCGAACAGCCGGACACCACCCGCTTCCGCAACCTGGCTCTGGCATACGAGGCTTTGCACCGCGCAGGCAACATGCCCTGCATTGTCAATGCCGCCAACGAGGTAGCCGTGTCCGCCTTCCTGCAAGACAGGCTCTCGTTCCTCGGGATGAGTGAGGTGATAGAAAGAACCATGTCGCGCGCATCGTTCATACCCAAACCCAGCTGCGAAGATTATGCGGCTACCGACGCCGAAGCAAGGCGGATTGCCGCGGAGATAAACAAAACGATATACCAAAGTGGTAAATAGCAAACCCTAAAACAGTCAATTATCCAATGGAAACATTTCTGATTCGTGCCCTGCAACTCGTTATGAGCCTGTCGCTGCTCATCATCATTCACGAGGGAGGACATTTCCTTTTCGCCCGCCTGTTCAAGACACGGGTAGAGAAGTTCTACTTATTCTTCGACCCTTGGTTCACGCTGTTCAAGATCAAGCCGAAAGGCAGCGAGACGGAATACGGCATCGGTTGGCTACCCCTGGGCGGCTACGTGAAGATAGCCGGCATGATAGACGAGTCAATGGACACCGAGCAAATGAAACAACCCGCACAGCCCTGGGAGTTTCGCTCCAAACCGGCATGGCAGCGCCTGCTCATTATGGTAGGCGGCGTGGTGTTCAACTTCTTGCTGGCCCTGTTCATCTACTCGATGATACTCTTCACATGGGGAGACGAGTACGTGCCGGTGACGAAAGCCCCGCTCGGCATGGACTTCAACGAGACGGCCAAGTCCGTCGGCTTCCGCGATTGGGACATCCTGCTGTCGGCCGATGGGGTGCCTTTCGAGCGCTACGACGGCGATTTGCTGTCCAGCGTGGTAGACGCCCGCCAAGTAAGTGTGCTGCGCAACGGCGAAGTAGCCTCGGTCTATATCCCCGAAAAGATGATGAACAGTCTGATGAAGGACAGCGTGCGTTTCGCCACCTTCCGCTACCCGTTCGTCATCGACAGCCTTGTCGCCGGACGTCCCGCCGCTTTGGCGGGCTTGCAGGTGGGCGACAGCATCACGGCCATGGACGGAAAGAGCATCGCTTTCCTCGACTTCAAGCAGGAGATGCTCAAGCGTAAGAAAGCAGGCGACGCAACAACGCACAACGTCACCCTGACCTACGTGCGCAACGGCCTGACGGACACGCTGACGCTGACCACCGACTCGGCTTACGAAATAGGCGTCGTCCCCCGCACCGCCACCAACCGCCTGCTGCCGGTGGTGCGCAAAGAGTACGGCTTCCTCGCCTCCTTCCCCGCCGGCATATCGCTGGGAGTAAAGACACTGAAAGGCTACGTCGGCCAGATGAAGTACCTCTTCTCGAAAGAGGGCGCCAAGCAGTTGGGCGGATTCGGCACCATCGGCAGCATCTTCCCTTCCACGTGGGACTGGCACCAGTTCTGGTACATGACAGCGTTCCTGTCCATCATCCTCGCCTTCATGAACATCCTGCCCATCCCCGCACTGGACGGCGGGCACGTACTGTTCCTCATATACGAAATCGTGACGCGCCGCAAGCCCAGCGACAAGTTCATGGAGCGCGCACAGATGGCAGGCATGTTCCTCGTGTTCGGTCTGCTACTCTGGGCAAACTTCAACGACATCCTGAAGTTCTTCTTCTAAAGATACCGAGCGAAAGAGGTATCCCTTTTCAGGCAAAAGAGATTCCCTTTCCATCTAAAAATAAAGGGCTGTTTCTCCCGAACTCGCAT
>CAUUOT010000150.1:0-4132 GCA_963546815.1 uncultured Bacteroides sp. | reverse complement strand
GCCCGCCGCCTCTCTTCGCTTATTATCTGTTACTGAATATCAGGCCATCCCTTGCACTGTTGATGTCCACCGTAATCGGTTTGTCGCGGTTCACCTCTTGTGCGAGGAGCTTTTTGGACAAGTCGTTCAGCAGGTAGTGCTGTATGGCGCGCTTCACGGGACGGGCACCGAACTCTGGATCATAGCCGGCGCTGGCCAGGAAGTCGATGCTTGCGTCCGTCATTTTCAGCTCGACGCCGTTACCGGCAAGCATCTTCTGCACGCCCTTGATTTGCAACGTGACAATCTGTTTGATTTCCTCCTCCGTCAGGGGCAAGAACATGATGGTTTCGTCGATACGGTTCAAGAATTCCGGAAGGTTTGTTTTCTTCAGCATGCCCATTACCTCCTGTTTGGTCTGCTCGATTACCTTCTCTTTGTTCGAGACGTTGAGTTTCTCCATCTGACTTTGGATGTATCCGCTGCCCATATTAGAGGTCATGATGATAATGGTGTTCTTGAAGTTGACCGTGCGCCCCTTGTTGTCTGTCAGCCGCCCATCGTCGAGCACTTGCAGCAGGATGTTGAACACGTCGGGATGCGCTTTCTCAATTTCATCGAACAATACCACAGAGTAGGGCTTGCGCCTTACGGCCTCGGTGAGCTGTCCGCCTTCATCGTACCCCACGTATCCCGGAGGCGCCCCGACCAGACGCGATACGCTGTGCTTCTCTTGATACTCACTCATGTCGATGCGGGTCATCATTGTCTCGTCGTCGAAGAGGAACTCTGCCAATGCCTTTGCCAACTCTGTTTTGCCCACACCGGTGGTGCCCAAGAAGAGGAACGAGCCGATGGGACGCTTGGGGTCTTGCAGCCCGGCGCGGCTACGGCGGACGGCGTCGGCCACGGCGCGAATGGCTTCGTCTTGTCCGATGACTCGCTTATGCAACTCTGCTTCCAGATGCAACAACTTGTCCTTTTCGCTTTGAAGCATCTTGCTCACGGGGATGCCCGTCCAGCGAGACACCACGTCGGCGATGTCTTCGGCGTCGACTTCCTCTTTAATCATGGCCTTGTCTCCTTGCATTTCGTGCAACTTCTGCTGCGTGTCCTCTATTTCTTTGTTTAGGGCTTGCAGTTTGCCGTAGCGGATTTCGGCCACTTTGCCATAGTCGCCTTCGCGTTCGGCTTTGTCGGCCTCGAACTTCAGGTTCTCTATCTCCACCTTGTTCTGCTGAATCTTGTTGACCAGTGTTTTTTCACTCTGCCACTTGGCTTTGTAGGAGCTTTCCTGTTCCTTCAGTTCTGCCAGCTCTTTGCCTATTTGCTCAAGCTTGGGCTGGTCGTTCTCTCGCTTGATGGCTTCTCGCTCAATCTCCAGTTGCTTGATTTTACGTGAGATCTCGTCCAGTTCTTCGGGAACGGAGTCGACTTCCATGCGCAACTTGGCAGCAGCTTCGTCCATGAGGTCGATAGCCTTATCCGGCAAGAATCGGTCGGTGATATAGCGGTTGCTCAGCTCTACGGCGGCGATGATGGCATCGTCCTTAATACGCACGTGGTGGTGATTTTCGTAACGCTCCTTCAGTCCGCGCAAGATGGAGATGGTGCTGAGCGTGTCCGGTTCGTTCACCATCACGATTTGGAACCGGCGTTCCAGCGCTTTGTCTTTCTCGAAGTACTTCTGATACTCGTCGAGGGTGGTGGCGCCAATGCTCCTGAGTTCGCCGCGCGCGAGTGCTGGTTTCAGAATATTGGCTGCGTCCATGGCTCCTTCGCCCTTTCCGGCACCCACCAAGGTGTGGATTTCGTCGATAAAGAGGATGATGTCTCCCTCCGACTTCTTCACTTCGTTGATGACGGCCTTCAGTCTTTCCTCGAACTCGCCCTTATATTTGGCACCGGCCACGAGTGCGCCCATGTCCAGCGAGTAGACTTGTTTGTTTTTCAGGTTCTCGGGTACGTCTCCGCGTAAGATACGGTGAGCAAGCCCTTCTACGATGGCAGTCTTTCCCGTGCCGGGCTCGCCGATGAGGATGGGATTGTTCTTGGTACGCCGGCTCAGTATCTGCAGCACACGCCGGATTTCTTCATCGCGGCCTATTACTGGGTCCAGCTTGCCGCTGCGGGCTGCTTCATTCAGATTGATAGCGTACTTTTCCAGCGACTGATAGGTGTCTTCGCTGGATTGCGAGGTTACTTTCTCGCCTTTTCGCAGTTCGTTGATGGCTTCGCGCAACTCCTTTTCCGTCACTCCGGCGTCTTTCAGGATGGAAGAGGCGGTACTCTTCACGTTGAGCAGTGCCAGCAGTATAGGTTCCAGCGAGACGAATTCGTCTCCCATCTCCTTGGAGTACTGGGTGGCTTTCTGCAATACTTCGTTGGCTTCGCGGCTCAAGTAAGGCTCTCCGCCCGAGACTTTGGGCAGCGAATCTATCTGTTTGTCTACGACGAGAGCAATCTGCGAGGCGTTCACGCCCAGTTTCTGAAAGAGGAAGTTGGTTACGTTCTCGCCCGTCTTCATGACACTTTGGAGCAGGTGCACGGGCTCAATGGCTTGTTGTCCGCGGTTTTGCACCAGATTGACAGCCTCTTGCACGGCTTCTTGCGCCTTGATGGTAAAGTTATTAAAGTTCATATCTTATTCTCCTTTCTTTTTGTTTCTTTTTATGTCGATTAGTGAGACGCAAAAGGTTTGCCACGGTGCGGACGGTGACATTCTTTCAGTGCTCGGGGTGGAATGGGTGTCAGAATGTCTGCGAGATGGGAGGGAATGCAACTTTCTCTGCGAACTCCTTTGCCCGTAATACTGTATGGACTGAAAAGTTTGCATACCTTTACGAGCCGTAAAAGATAACGGATGAACTATAAAACGCAGTATAAGTTATGAATAAAGCTATTTACCTCTCTCTTCTTACGATTCTTTCTCTCTTCTTGTTGTTGGATTATGTGCCGGGTATGCATGCGGTTTCTTCGTGGGTCACTCCGCCCGTGGCATTGTTCCTCGGGCTGACGTTCGCCTTGGTGTGCGGGCAGGCCTATCCCAAGTTCAACAAGAAAGTCTCTAAATACCTCTTGCAATACTCCGTGGTGGGACTGGGCTTCGGGATGAACCTTCAAGCGTCGCTGGCGTCGGGCAGGGAGGGGATGACGTTCACCATCGTCTCGGTGGCGACTACGCTGCTGGCGGGCTGGTTTATCGGACGCAGGCTTTTGGGGATGAACCGCAATACGTCTTACCTCGTCAGCTCGGGGACTGCCATCTGCGGCGGAAGCGCCATTGCGGCCGTGGGGCCCGTGCTGAAGGCTAAAGAGGCAGAGATGTCCGTGGCGCTGGGCACCATCTTCATCCTGAACGCCGTCGCCCTGTTCACCTTCCCCGCTATCGGGCACGCGCTGGGCATGAGCCAGCAAGACTTCGGCACTTGGGCAGCCATTGCCATCCACGACACCAGCTCGGTGGTGGGTGCCGGCGCCGCCTATGGCGAAGAGGCGCTGAAGGTGGCCACCACCATCAAGCTGACGCGTGCGCTCTGGATTATCCCGCTGGCGTTTGCCACCTCGTTCTTCATCAAGAGCAAGGGGCAGAAAATCAGTATTCCTTGGTTCATCTTCTTCTTTGTGCTGGCCATGGTGTTCAACACGTACGTGCTGGACACCACGGAGGTGGGCGCGCGCATCGGTAGCGGCATCAACAGCTTGGCCCGCAAGTCGTTGACCATAACCCTGTTCTTCATCGGCGCCTCTCTGTCAAGGGAGGTGCTCAAGTCAGTAGGCCTCAAGCCGCTGGTGCAGGGGGTGGCGCTGTGGGTGGTGGTCAGCCTGGGCACACTGGCCTATATTTACCTGTTCTGAGACCTCGTTTCTACGGTCATCGCTCGCCGTACTCGCAAAGCCTTCCCGTCTATACATCTCGCATCAGTAGATAATTTATTATCACGATGCGTAGGTAAAAACCTGTCTCTACCTCTCATATAAAAGGTATGGAGATCAGGAAGGAAAGGCTTTGCGAGTACGGCGCGTAATCTATGTCTCGTGCCTTGGTATATAGTTCTTATATAAGTAACGTGAGTCCGACAGATGGTCTGACCGTCGTCTGCCGTAAACGATGCGGGCATATATAGTGGGCTATACATACACTCCTATCGAA
>CAUUOT010000149.1:0-4159 GCA_963546815.1 uncultured Bacteroides sp. | reverse complement strand
AGAGGAAGCCGAAACCGTAAACCTCAAGGTCTCTACCTTCTCGAGTCGGGCACGTAGCCGTGGCATCGCAGAGCGGCGGAGGCTGAGGGTCATTCGGCAATCGGTGTCGTAGGCTTGTTCCAGGATTTCGGCTTCTTCTTCCTTGAGGATGCGCATCACGTCGTTCATGAAAGGGTATTCAAACAAGACGGTGGTCGTTTCGTCCACCGTCTTCTCTATGATGACGGCGGCCGAAAGGGCTTCCGCAGCGGCGGCTCTGTATGCCGCGATCAGTCCACTGGTGCCCAACTTGATGCCGCCGAAATAGCGAACCACCACCACGAGAATGTCCGTCAGTTGATTGGAATTGATTTGTCCCAGAATGGGTTTGCCCGCCGTGCCGGACGGCTCTCCGTTGTCGTTGGCACGGAAGTCCTTGCGCTCGGGGCCCAGCATATAGGCGTAGCACACGTGGCGGGCGTCGTAATACTTCTTTTGAAAGGCGTCGAGATGCGCCCTCACCTCTTCCAAGGTGCGCACCGGCAGAGCGACAGCGATGAACTTGCTGCGCTTTTCGGTGTAAATGCTTTCGGACGGGGCAGCGATGGTGCTGTAAGTATCTTCGCTCATGCCGCAAAGAGGTGTCGCATCGTCGTCATCCCCAACCGTACTGCCTCTTCCCTAAGTACGGCATGCACGCCCATCCCCCTCCACTTCAGCCGTCCCACAAAGGAGCGGATTTCGGTCTCTTCAGGCGCCGGCGGAGCTTGTCGTCTCATTTCACCGTTGCCATACAGCTCGCGGGCCTCTCTATGTACACACAACTCACAGCATGCCACGGCCATGTTCTTCTTAAATAGAGGAAATACATTTGCCATCTTCATCTTTCTTTATAGTATAAAACGAACAGAACTTTGTCCTTGATTTCACCAACAGCACAGAAAAATCCTCGAGAAAGAAACGACCTGAGAGAAATCAATTCCTCGCAAATATAACCAAAGAAACTAAGAGTAGACCGTCACGCCATCGGTTTATCGTCATCGGCACCTCGGCAATCCGCCCTCATTATACGGAGAATTACTCGCCTCAATCATCATTTTTAGCAGGTCGTATCTTATACTAAGTTTTCTATTTTTATAAATAAGATATCTGGTAAACAGTAAACTAACACTTTTTAACTCGACAAAAGTTGCCAGAAAAAGAAAATATACCGACAAGAGTCATAACTTTGCTTCACAATCAAACGAAACGAATAACCTCAAAATTAAATCGGAAAGGTCATGATACAGACAGTAGTCAAGCGCGACGGGCGTATCGTCGGATTCAACGAAGAAAAGATAGCTGCGGCCATTCGCAAGGCCATGTTACACACCGACAAAGGTGAAGACTTGCAGCTGATACATCAGATTACGGACCACATCTCTTTCAAGGGAGACTCTCAGATGACAGTGGAAGCCATTCAAGACATGGTGGAACTGGAACTGATGAAGAGTAGCCGCAAAGACGTGGCCCAAAAGTACATCGCCTATCGCAACCAGCGAAGCATTGCCCGCAAGGCGAAGACTCGCGAAATGTTTCTGGAAATCATCAATATCAAGTCCAACGACGTCACGCGTGAAAACGCCAATATGAACACCGACACGCCGGCGGGCATGATGATGAAATTTGCCAGCGAGACAACCAAACCCTTCGTCGACGATTATCTGCTGAGCGAAGAAGCGCTGGATGCCGTCAGCCATAACTACCTGCACATTCATGACAAGGATTATTATCCGACCAAGAGCCTGACTTGCGTGCAACATCCGTTAGACCGTATCCTAACGTACGGTTTCTCTGCCGGACACGGAGAATCGCGCCCAGCCAAACGCATCGAGACTGCCAGCATCTTGGGATGTATCTCGTTGGAAACGGCCCAAAACGAGATGCACGGCGGACAGGCCATCCCTGCATTCGACTTCTATCTGGCACCCTATGTGCGCAACAGCTACATCGAGGAAATCAAGAATCTGGAGGAACTGAACAGTAAAGACTACTCCCATCTATACCAAAAGGAGCTGACAGACTATCTGCAACAGCCTTTAGACGGATTGACGGATGAAAAGCGCATCGTGCAGCATGCCGTCAACAAGACCGTAGCACGTGTGCATCAGGCCATGGAAGCATTTATCCATAACATGAATACCATTCACTCGCGCGGCGGGAACCAAGTGGTCTTCAGCTCCATCAACTACGGAACGGACACCTCGGCAGAGGGACGCTGCATCATCCGCGAACTGCTGAAGAGTACTTATCAAGGAGTGGGGAACGGCGAAACCGCCATCTTCCCCATTCAGATATGGAAGAAGAAAAGAGGAGTCAGCTACCTGCCGGAAGACCGCAACTACGACCTCTACCAGCTGGCCTGCAAGGTGACGGCACGCCGCTTCTTCCCTAACTTCCTGAATCTGGACGCCACATTCAATCAAAGCGAAGAATGGAAAGCCGATGACCCGAAGCGCTACCAGTACGAAGTGGCCACCATGGGTTGCCGCACTCGTGTTTTCGAGAACCGTTTCGGACCGAAGACTTCCGTCGGACGAGGAAACATTTCTTTCTCTACCATCAACATCGTCCGTTTGGCCATCGAGTGTATGGACATAGAAGATAAGGAACAACGCATAGCCCGCTTCTTTGCCAAGCTGGACACCATGCTCGAAGTCACCGCACGCCAACTGCACGAGCGGATGGAGTTTCAGAAGACTGCTTTCGCCAAGCAATTCCCGCTGCTGATGTCTGCTTTATGGATAGATAGCGACAAACTGAAGCCGAACGACACCATTGCCCCCGTCATCAATCAGGGAACGCTGGGTGTCGGATTCATCGGACTGGCCGAATGTCTTGTGGCACTCATCGGCAAGCATCACGGCGAATCGGAAGAGGCACAAGAACTGGGATTGAAAATCGTGACCTATATGCGCGACCGTATCAACCAGTTCTCTGACCGGTATCAGCACAATTACAGCGTATTGGCCACTCCCGCCGAAGGACTGTCGGGCAAATTCACCCGCGTAGACCGCAAGAAGTTCGGCTTGCTGCCGGGCATCACTGACCGCGAATATTACACCAACTCCAATCATGTGCCCGTGTACTACAAATGCAGCGCCCGGCATAAAGCCGAAGTGGAAGCGCCTTATCACGACCTCACGCGAGGAGGACACATCTTTTATGTGGAGATCGACGGCGACGCCACGCACAATCCGGAAGTCATCATGCGAGTAGTGGATATGATGGACCGGTACAACATAGGCTACGGCTCGGTAAACCACAACCGTAACCGCTGCCTGGATTGCGGTTACGAAAATTCTTCCCCGAATCTGGAGACTTGCCCCAAATGCGGAAGCGAGCACATCGATAAACTGCAACGCATCACCGGATACTTGGTGGGTACTACCGACCGATGGAACAAAGCCAAACTGGCTGAACTGAATGACCGAATCATTCACGACTGAAAATCAATTCAACCTTAACCTTCCTTTGCAGAATGCTTTCCATTCTCGACATATTAGAAGACACCACGGTGGACGGTCCGGGCTTCCGGACCGCCATCTATGCCGCGGGATGTCCCAACCAGTGTCCCGGTTGCCATAATCCGGATTCGTGGGACATCAATCGCGGACGCTGGATGAGTACCGACGAGATTTTGGAAAAAGTGCTTGCCGACAGCTTCGCAGATGTCACCTTCAGCGGCGGAGACCCGATGTTCCAACCGGAAGGCTTCGCCCAACTGGCACACGCCAACAAAGCACGCAGCCGGAAGAACATCTGGTGCTACACGGGATATACCTTCGAGAAACTACTGAACAATCCTCGCCAAGCCAAGCTGCTGGAATATATAGACGTGTTGGTTGACGGAAAATTCAAGGAGGAGCTGCGGGACGAAGAGCTTTATTTCCGCGGAAGCCGCAACCAACGTCTGATAGACGTGCAGGCCTCCCTGGCAACTAACCAGACCGTCCCTTATCACTACAACCCTCAAAAGATTGAAGCCTGATTGTTTTACACGTTTTCCGGCTATGTTTCATGAAAAAACAATGCCGGAAAGGATGCAAAACATTGCCCCTCTCCGGCATTAACGAACAGTATTGAAAAAGAGAAAATCTGCCTTTACAGGCATACCTCCCGTAGTTATCTGGTTATTTCT
>CAUUOT010000148.1:0-4163 GCA_963546815.1 uncultured Bacteroides sp. | reverse complement strand
CTTCGACTGTTGTCGTACTATAACTTCGACCGAAGTCGTACTGTAACTTCGACTGTTGTCGTACTATAACTTCGACCGAAGTCGTACTGTAACTTCGACTGAAGTCGTACTGTTTTCTCTGAAAAGACACCGAGCTGTTTTTTTTATCGAACTCAGGTGGTGCTTTAGTGTGCCTGCAACCAGTTTTCCCCCCATCCGCAGTCGGCTTTCAGGGGTACGTGCATGCGGTAGGCCTGCTCCATTTCTTCGATGACGATTTGCTGTACGATTTCCTTTTCGGGCAGAGGTACGCTGAAGTTGAGTTCGTCGTGTACTTGCAGCATCATCTTTGCTTTCAGGTTGTGCTCCCTGAAGCGGTGGTAGATGCGGGCCATGGCCACCTTGATGATGTCGGCGGCACTTCCCTGTATGGGTGCGTTGATGGCGTTTCGCTCGGCATATCCTCGTACGACGGCGTTCCTCGAGTTGATGTCGGGCAAGAAGCGCTTGCGGTGGAAGATGGTTTCTACATACCCTTTCAGGCGTGCCGTCTGTATGCTTTTGTCCATGTACTCTTTGACTTGCGGATAGGTGTCGAAATATCCGTCTATCAAGTCCTTGGCTTCTTGGCGAGAAACGTCCATGCGTTCTGCCAGTCCGAAGACCGATATGCCGTAGATGATGCCGAAGTTGGCCGTCTTGGCCTTGCGGCGCATGTCCGAGGTTACGTCTTCGATGTCCGTGTGATAGATTTTGGCGGCGGTGGCGGCATGGATGTCGTGTCCGCTGCAGAAGGCTTCTATCATGTTCCGGTCTCCACTGAGGTGCGCCATGATGCGCAGTTCAATCTGCGAGTAGTCGGCAGAGAAGAATTCGCAGCCTTCGTCGGGGATGAAAGCCTTGCGTATCTCTTTGCCGTCTTCGTCGCGAATGGGGATGTTCTGCAGGTTGGGGTTGCTCGAGCTGAGCCGTCCGGTAGAGGTGACCGCTTGGTTGAACGAGGTGTGGATGCGTCCCGTGCGGGGGTTGATGAGCTGTGGCAGGGCGTCTACGTAAGTGCTCAGCAACTTCTTCAGGCCACGGTATTCCAGTATCTTCCCAATGATTTCGTGTTTACCCTTGAGGCTTTGCAGCGCCTCTTCGGAAGTGACGTATTGTCCGGTTTTCGTTTTCTTGGCCCGTTCCGCAATCTTCAGTCTGTCGAACAGCACTTCGCCCACTTGTTTGGCGGAACTGATGTTGAAGGTTTCTCCGGCCATCCCGTAGATTTCCTTCTCAATCTCTTGGAGGCGAGCGGTGAAGAGTTGAGACGACTGTTTCAGGGCTTCCGTGTCTATCCGTACTCCGTTGGTCTCCATGTTGACAAGCACAGGCACCAGTGGCATCTCTATTTCGTAGAACAGCGACTCGACTCGTTGTTCCTTCAGCTCTTTTTCCAGCACGTTCTTCAGCTTCAGGGTGACGTCGGCGTCTTCGCAGGCGTAGCGGTAGACCTCTTCGGGCGGAAGGTCGCGCATGCTTTTCTGGTTCTTGCCTTTCGCGCCAATCAACTCATCGATATGGATGGTCTGATAGTGCAGGTAAATCTCCGCCAAGTAATCCATGTTGTGACGCAGTTCCGGTTGGAGCACGTAGTGGGCCAGCATGGTATCGAACAGCGGGCCTCGCACCTCGACTCCGTAGTTCCGAAGCATAATCAGGTCGTACTTGATGTTTTGCCCCACCTTCAGTGAATGCTCGTTCTCATAGACGGGCCGGAATTGGTTCACTATCTTCAGCGCCTCTTCACGGTCGGCAGGTACGGGGACGTAGTATGCCCGGTTTTCCTCATCGCTGAAGCTCATTCCCACCAATTCGGCTTCCATGGGTTCGGTTCCGGTGGTTTCCGTATCTATTGCGAGAATTTCCGTTGTAATCAACTTTTGAATTAAATGCCTTCTTTTTTCTTCTGTATCAACCAGTTGATAGTCCGTATCGAGCATTTCTAACCGCACGAGAATCGAATCTTTTGAGCCGTCCGTCTCCTCGTCCGCAGAAAAAGCAAACAAATCGCCTTGGGCGGCGTCCTTTTTTGCGGAAGTGGAGGTTGCCGCCTGCGGTTGTCCGAACAAAGTCCCCGCAAACGAGTCGGCATTCTCTTTTTTCAGCACCCGGTCTATCAGCGTGCGGAACTCCAGCTCTTCGAAAATCTTGCGGAGGCTTTCCTCGTCCGGCTCTTGACGAACCAGCGCATTCATGTCGAGCGCCACGGGTACATCCGTCTTGATGGTGGCCAGGAATTTAGAGAAAAGAATCTGTTCGCGGTTCTCCTCTACTTTGGTTTTCAGTGCGCCTTTCAGGCGGTCGGTATGTTCCAGCAGGTTTTCGATGCTGTCAAATTCGGCAATCAGCTTCTGTGCCGTCTTTTCTCCTACGCCGGGACAGCCGGGGATGTTGTCCGAGGCATCACCCATCAGCCCCAGCATGTCGATGACTTGCCCGGTAGACCGGATATTGAACTTTGCTTTTACCTCTTCCGTGCCCATCACTTCAAAACCGCCGCTGTGCCTGGGGCGGTACATCAGGACGTTGTCCGAAACCAGTTGGCCGTAGTCCTTGTCCGGCGTCATCATGTAGGTCTTGATGCCTTGTCCGCCTGCCTCGGTGGCAAGCGTGCCAATCACATCGTCGGCTTCATAGCCCGGCACTTCCAGGATGGGGATGCGGTAAGCCCGTATGATGTCTTTTATAATAGGTACTGACAGGCGGATGGTTTCGGGCGTCTCTTCCCGTTGGGCCTTGTATTGCTCGTAGGCTTGGTGCCTGAAGGTAGGTCCCGAAGGGTCGAAGGCTACTCCGATGTGGGTGGGTCTTTCTTTTTTGAGCACCTCTTCCAGCGTATTGACGAATCCCAGAATAGCCGAGGTGTTGAATCCTTTTGAATTGACCCTCGGGTTTTTGATAAAGGCGTAATAGGCCCGATATATCAACGCATAGGCGTCCAGCAGAAACAGTTTGTCGACAGGTTTCATACGTTTATTCTTTTTTTTCAATGTAAAAGTACGAAAAAATTCAGCACGAATCGTTTTATTACTATTTTTGTAGGCAAATAGAAATGAATGGATAACTCTTCATTTATAAAATCTCCGATTTCCAACGAATTGGAAGCCTTCAGGAAGCTTTTCGAAACAGCCCTCTCCAGCTCCAATCTTTTGCTGAACAGTGTCGTCGCCCACATCCTGCAAAAGAACGGGAAAATGATGCGCCCTATCCTGGTGCTTCTCTCCGCCAAACTCTACGGTGAAGTGTGCCCGGCCACCCTTCATGCCGCAGCCGCTCTGGAACTGCTGCATACGGCCAGTCTGGTGCATGACGACGTGGTGGACGAAAGTACCGAACGCCGCGGACAGCTCTCAGTCAACGCCATTTTCAATAACAAGGTGGCGGTGCTGTCCGGTGACTTTATGCTGGCCACCGCATTGATGGAGGTTACCAAGACCGGTCATTTGGGCATTATCGACATTGTCTCTTCCCTGGGCAGGGAGTTGGCGGACGGAGAACTTCTGCAACTTTCCAACATCAGCAATCCTCATTTTTCCGAAGAAATCTACTTCGATGTGATACGCAAGAAGACGGCGGTGCTCTTTGCCGCCTGCACCAGAGCCGGAGCTCTTTCGGCCGGGGCCGATGCCGAGAAGGTGGAGCTGGCACGCCTGTTTGGCGAATACATCGGACTCTGCTTCCAGATTAAGGATGATATCTTCGATTACTTCGAGAGCAAGGAGATAGGCAAGCCCACCGGAAACGATATGCTGGAGGGCAAACTGACGTTGCCGGTGCTGCACGTGCTCAATACCGTGAGCGATGAGGCCATGCGACAGATTGCCGTAAGGGTAAAGAACGGGGAGGCAACTCAAGGCGAAATAACCCGTTTGATAGCCTTCGCCAAGCAGCAGGGGGGCATCGAATATGCTTCGCAGACCATGTACGGGTATAAAGAGAAAGCGCTTTCTCTGCTGGCAGCCATGCCGGACACGGATGTCAAAGCCGCGCTTGCCGCCTATCTGGACTATGTGGTAGAGCGTGCGAAGTGAGGCTTGCGGCCAGTGATTTCTTAGACACGGATGAGGCGGATGAGGCGGATTTTCAAAAGGTCTCTCCGTGTTTTTAGTCTAATGAAAAGAAAAAATCCGCGTCATCCGCGT
>CAUUOT010000147.1:0-4164 GCA_963546815.1 uncultured Bacteroides sp. | reverse complement strand
CCCTGTTGTCACAGAGATACATGGAAGTGTCGCTGCAAGAACTGCTGGAGATGCTGATGGATCTTTAAAATGGAGAGAAGAGACAAGTGAGAAGTCGTCCCGCCGACCTACGTTGACGGTTCGTGTGAGTGATGTAATGCTAATTTGGAGTAAATGAAACGTTTCTTTTGTATTTTGATGAGTTGTTTCTGTCTGACTCTTCCGCTTATTGCCCAGTCTAACAAACTTATAAAGGAGTTGGAAAGCAGGCGCGGGGCTTTGCAAAAGCAAATTGCGGAGTCGGAGAATCTGTTGGTCAATACGCGTAAGGATGTGGGAAGCCAATTGAACGGTCTGGCCGCACTGACCGGCAAGATAGAGGAACGCAGGCGTTACATCCTTGCCATCAATAACGACGTCGAAGCCATCGGGAACGAATTGTCTTCACTGGAACGCCAGCTCACGCTCCTGCAACGCGACCTGAAGGAGAAGAAACAGAAATACGAATCGTCCGTGCAATACCTCTATAAAAACCGTTCCATCGAAGAGAAGCTGATGTTCATCTTCTCCGCCCCCACATTGGCCCAGACCTACCGGCGTATGCGCTACGTACGCGAATATGCCACTTACCAGCGATTGCAGGGAGAAGAAATCCTAAAAAAGCAGGAGCAGGTGAACCGGAAGCAAACGGAACTCAAGCAGGTAAAGGCAGCTAAAGAAGGGCTACTGAAAGAACGGGAACGGGAAAAAGCCAAATTGGAAGTGCAGGAGAAAGAGAAAAAAGCATTGGTGGACAGGCTGAAGAAGAAGCAACGGGGGCTGCAGGACGAAATCAGCAAGAAACGTCGAGAAGCTAACCAACTCAATGCCCGCATCGACCGGTTGATTGCCGAAGAAATAGAAAAAGCCCGCAAGCGTGCCGAAGAAGAGGCAAGACATGAAGCCGCCGCACACGGAAAGGCAGGAAACAAGACGGAGAAGACAACCGCCCGTCCCTCCTCGCCGAAAGTGAAGAGCACCCCGGTGGAGGTGTACTCCATGAGCAAAGCTGACCGCGAACTCTCTGGAAGCTTTGTCAATAACCGTGGAAAGCTTCCGATGCCCGTCACTGGCGGATATATCATTGTCAGTCATTACGGACAGTATTCCGTGGAAGGCTTGCGCAACGTTACACTGGACAATAAAGGCATCGACATCCAAGCCCGGCCAGGAGCCCAGGCATGTGCCATTTTCAACGGCAAGGTGGCTGCGGTATTCAAGCTGAACGGACTGTTCAACGTCCTTATCCGCCATGGCAACTACATCTCCGTATATTGCAACCTCTCTTCCGCCTCGGTGAAGCAAGGCGACAGCGTAGTCACCCGGCAGACCCTCGGACAAATCTTCTCAGACAGTGCAAACGGCGGACGCACGGTACTGCACTTTCAGCTAAGAAAGGAGAAGCAGAAGCTCAATCCCGAACCTTGGCTCAACAGATGAAAGAAACTTAAATCCTAGCTCCGTCCAGCAAATCGAAATAGATCGCGATAGCCTCTTCTATCTCTTTAATAAAGACGAACTCGTCGGCCGTGTGCGAGCGAGAGCTTTTGCCGGGCCCCATTTTCAGCGAGGGGAAAGGCATCAAAGCCTGATCCGACAGCGTCGGCGAACCGAAAGGCGTTCGACCCAAGGCGACAGCTCTCTGTACCAGCGGATGTTCCGGAGTCACGTGCGAGGAGCTTAATCTGAGGGAGCGAGGTTCGGCCCGGCACGCGATGTGTTTTTGTATCTCGTCAAAGAGTTCCCGGTTGCTGTAACACTCGTTACTCCGAATATCCACCACGAACGTGCAGCGGTCGGGAACAACGTTGTGTTGCGTGCCGGCATTTACCATGGTTACACTCATCTTTACCGGGCCTAAGAGAGGAGATTCTTTCGGGAAACGGTAATCGCGAAACCAAGCGATGTCGTCCAGCACCTTGTAAATGGCATTCTCTCCCTCGTTGCGTGCGGCATGTCCCGACTGGCCGGTAGCGGTGACGTCCAGCACCATCAGTCCTTTCTCGGCAATGGCAGGCTGCATCTCCGTCGGTTCGCCGACAATGGCAAAGCAGATGGGAGGGAGATCCGGCAATACACACTCTATCCCATTCTTGCCGGAGACTTCTTCTTCACACGAAGCGAGATAAATCAGGTTGTAAGCCTGCGTAGTGCGGCATAGTTGCAGGAACACCTGCAGCAGACTGACTACACTGGCACCCGCATCGTTGCTGCCCAGTCCGTAAAGTTTCCCGTTGTTATCAAGCACAGGAGTGAAAGGGTCTCTTCTCCATCCGTCTACCGGTTTCACGGTATCTATGTGGGAATTCAGCAAGAGGGTAGGCTTGTTCAAGTTGAACATCGGGCTGAGGCACCATACATTATTGCCTTTTCTTCCCGTCGTCATCCCTTGCATTTCAATGTAACGTTGTAAGCAGTCGGCGGCTTTCTCTTCATCGCGACTAATGGAGGGGATGCCGATAAGAGACTTTAGCAATCCGACTGCTTCTGACGTCAAGGCGGATGGGTCGTAATTCATAGGTTATGAGGGTATAGCTGTTTGCCCGCAAACTTACGGATAAATCGGGAGAAAGGCGGAAGGTTTCAGGTGAAACTATTACCTTTGTCTTGTCATTTACCAATTCGAAAGACTTATGGCTTATCATCATTTGTCTGTCTTGGTGCATCGCCGGGCAGAAAAGTATGGAGACAAAACCGCCCTGAAGTACAGGGACTACGACACCGCACAATGGATATCCATTTCCTGGAACGAATTCTCACACACCGTACGCCGGGTGGCAAATGCTCTGGCTGCTCTGGGAGTAGAACCGCAGGAAAACATCGGCGTCTTCTCGCAGAACAAACCCGAATGCTTGTTTACCGATTTCGGCGCTTTCGCCAACCGGGCGATAACTGTTCCACTCTATGCCACCAGTTCAGCGGCGCAGGCACAATACATCATCAGCGACGCTCAGATACGCTACCTGTTCGTGGGCGAGCAGTTTCAGTACGACGCGGCCTTCGGCATCTTCGGGTTCTGTCCCTCGCTGCAACGCCTCATCATCTTTGACCGCGGCGTGATGCGCGACGCACGCGACACGACCTCCCTCTACTTCGACGAATTTCTGGCGATGGGTACCGACCCGAAGGACAACGCCACGGTGGAAGAACGCACCGCCGCTGCCTTGGACGACGACCTTGCCTGTATTCTCTACACGTCAGGCACTACCGGTGAACCGAAAGGAGTAATGCTCCATCATTCCAACTTTTTGGAAGCTTTCCGCATTCACGACATCCGCCTGCCGTTCATGACAGACCGCGACGTCTCGATGAACTTCCTGCCGCTGACACACGTCTTCGAGAAGGCGTGGACTTACCTCTGCATTCACAAGGGCGTGCAAGTCTGCATCAATCTCCGACCGCAGGATATACAGACCACCATCAAAGAGGTGCGCCCCACGCTGATGTGCAGTGTTCCGCGCTTTTGGGAGAAGGTCTATGCGGGCGTCCAAGAGAAGATTGCCCAAGAAACGGGTCTGCGCAAAGCGATGATGCTGGATGCCATCAAGGTGGGCAAGGTACACAACATCGACTATCTCCGTCTGGGAAAAACGCCTCCAGTGATGCTCCATTTGAAGTATAAGTTCTACGAGAAAACCATCTATGCCTTGTTAAAAAAGACCATCGGCATCGAGAACGGCAACTTCTTCCCTACGGCGGGAGCCGCCGTGCCCGACGAGATTTGTCGCTTTGTCCACTCAATGGGCATCAACATGATAGTGGGCTATGGGCTTACGGAGTCCACTGCCACCGTTTCGTGCTTCCTCAACGAAGGGTACGAGATTGGTTCGGTAGGCACGGTGATGCCCGGCGTGGAAGTGAAGATTGGCGAGAACAGCGAGATACTGCTGCGCGGCAAGACCATTACCGCCGGCTATTACAAAAAGCCGGAAGCCACGGCTGCCGTGATGGATAAGGATGGATGGTTCCATACCGGCGACGCCGGCTATCTGAAAGGCGAGCATCTGTTCCTGACCGAGCGACTGAAGGACTTATTCAAAACGTCTAACGGGAAATACATCTGCCCGCAGGCGCTGGAGACGAAGCTGTCCATCGACCGCTACATTGACCAAATTGCCGTCATTGCCGATGAACGTAAGTTCGTTT
>CAUUOT010000146.1:0-4197 GCA_963546815.1 uncultured Bacteroides sp. | reverse complement strand
TTCTGAATGTGAGCGATTTTCGTCCGGCGGGAGAGCAGAAACCATACGAGTTTGCTCGCCCTCAAGTGAAAGACATGCTACTGAACATGAAACAGGTGGAGTTCATCAAAACGATGAAGGATGACTTGTACCGAAGCGCAAAGGATAAAGCCAAGATTAAATATTATTTAGAATAAGCATCAAGAATGAGAAAGTATATGAACGCTAAGTTTATAATTTTATTTACCCTAACTCTATCGGTCAGTTCCCTTGTTTATGGACAAGACAATGTAATCGACGAAGTTGTTTGGGTTGTAGGCGATGAGGCCATATTAAAGTCCGAAGTGGAGGAAGCACGCATGAGTGCCTTATACGAAGGGCGCAAATTCGATCGTGACCCTTACTGCGTGATACCGGAAGAGATTGCTGTGCAGAAACTCTACCTCCATCAGGCGGCACTCGACAGTATCGAGGTCTCGGAAAACGAGGTGGTTCAACGTGTGGACTACATGACGAATATGTATATTGCCAACATCGGTTCACGTGAGAAGATGGAAGAGTACTTTAACAAAACATCTAGCCAGATTCGTGAGACATTGCGCGAGAATGCGCGTGAGGGACTCAAGGTTCAGAAGATGCAACAAAAATTGGTCGGAGAAATCAAGATTACTCCGGCAGACGTTCGTCGATACTTCAAAGACCTGCCACAAGACAGCATTCCTTATATTCCTACTCAGGTGGAGGTGCAAATCATCACCCAACAGCCCAGAATTCCCCTGGATGAAATAGAAGATGTGAAAAAGCGCCTACGAGAATACACGGAACGAATCAATAAAGGAGAAAGTTTCTCCATGTTGGCCCGTCTGTACTCTGACGACCGCAATACAGCCATTAACGGTGGAGAAATGCCGTTTACCGGGCGAGGTTACTTAGACCCTGCCTTCGCCAATGTAGCATTCAACCTGCAAGACCCGAACAAAGTATCCAAAATAGTGGAGTCAGAATATGGTTTTCACATCATTCAGTTGATGGAGAAACGAGGTGACCGCATCAAAGTGCGCCATCTGCTTCTGAAACCTCATATTCCGGAAGAAGCCCTGAAAGCCGGTTGTGCACGTTTGGACTCTATTGCCGACGATATCCGTAATGGTAAATTTACATTCGAGGAAGCTGCATCTGTGCTTTCACAAGATAAAGATACGCGGAATAACCATGGCTTGATGCCAAATCCGCATACGAATACCTCTAAGTTTGAAATGCAGGAGCTACCTCCTGAAATAGCTAAAGTAGTAGACAAGATGAAGGTGGGTGAAATATCCGAAGCATTCACCATGATTCCTCAAAAGACGGGAAAAGAGGAATGTGTGATTGTAAAATTGAAAAGCCGCACAAAGGGACACAAGGCTACTATTACCGACGACTATCAAAATCTGAAAGAAATCGTACTTGAGAAACGTCGCGACGAAGTTCTCGACAAATGGATTCGTGAAAAGCAGAAGCATACGTATGTCCGCATCAAGGACAGTTGGAAAAACAACTGTGTATTCAAATACCCTGGATGGGTCAAGGAATAATCTGCTGGAATGTCACATAAGTCTGTATGCAAGGGAAATATATAAATCATGTTCTGAACAAGCATAGATACCTCTTGGTAGGTGTTCTGTGCTTGTTTGGCATCTGCCTGCTGAGCGCCCAAGACAAAAAGGCGAAGACTTATGAGCAGAAAAATAAAGTAGAATCGACTGAGCAGAGAAAGACAGAGACACCCTCAAAAAAGAAAACGCGCGTAGACCTGTTGTATGCCGATAAGGCACAAGCCGATAAACTCTCGCGCCCCGATGTGCAGATACTCATCGGGTCTGTAAAGTTAAAGCACGACAGCATGTATATGTTCTGTGACAGTGCTCTGATATTCGAAAAGACAAACTCGGTCGAAGCATTCGGCAATGTACGCATGGAACAGGGAGATACGTTATTTATCTACGGCGATTATCTCTATTATGACGGAATGACACAACTGGCCATGCTGCGCGAGAATGTGCGCATGATTAACCGTAAAACAGAACTCACAACCGACAGTTTGAACTACGATCGGATGTATAATCTTGGGTATTACTTCGAGGGCGGCACACTGACCGATGAAGAGAATGTGCTTACTTCGGAATGGGGCGAATACAGCCCGACTACCAAATTGGCCGTATTCAATCACGACGTGAAATTGGTCAATTCCAAGTTCGTACTCACTTCGGATACATTGAAATACAGTACAGAGAATAAGATTGCAACGATTCTGGGGCCATCGGATATCGTGAGCGAACAAAACCACATCTATTCCGAACGTGGCTTGTACAACACGACTACTCAGCAGGCAGAACTGCTTGACCGTTCTGTACTGACCAATGGAGGCAAGAAGTTGACCGGAGACAGCCTTTTCTACGACCGTAAAATGGGATACGGAGAAGCCTTCGACAATGTGCAGATGAACGATACGATTAACAGGAATATGCTCATCGGCGATTACTGTTTCTATAATGAGCTGACGGGTAACGCCATAGCCACGCAACGTGCGGTAGCCATCGACTATTCTCAGCGCGACAGTCTGTTTATGCACGCCGATACTTTACGTCTGAAAACCTTTCATCTTGACACCGACTCTATGCATCGGGAAATACACGCTTATCACAAGGTACGCGCCTATCGCAGAGATTTGCAAGCAGTGTGCGATTCGTTGGTCTACAACTCCAAGGATTCCTGCATGACGATGTATGCCGACCCCATTTTGTGGCATGGAGAGCAACAACTGCTGGGAGAAGAAATCAAAGTGTATATGAATGACAGCACTATCGACCGGGCACATATCATTCGACAGGCTTTAACGGTGGAAAAACTGGACAGCATCCACTACAATCAGGTATCCGGCAAGGAAATGAAAGCTTTCTTCATGAACGGAGACATGCGCCGGGTAGAGGTGAACGGCAATGTGTTGGTAGTGTATTATCCGATGGAAGAAAGAGACAGTTCACTGATTATGATGAACTATTCGGAAGGAGGATTGCTGAAAATGTATCTGAAAGAAAGAAAAATGGAGCGTGGAGTTTTTGTAGGAAAAACTACCGGCACGGCCTATCCTTTGGACCAGATGCCACCGGATAAGAGCAAGCTGCCGTCTTTCGCATGGTTCGACTATATCCGCCCGCAAAGCAAAGAAGACATTTTCGAGTGGAGAGGGAAAAAAGCCGGCGAAGTATTGAAGAAAAGCGACCGAAAGCCGGTGACTTCGCCCAAGAATATGCATATCAAACGAAATAATAAGTAACGCGCTATGGGAATGTTTTCGATGCGGAAGCCTCGTGGCTTTAACCATCCATACATCTATGTGGATGAACGGAAAGAGAAGTTGGCGAAGATGGAAGAAAAAGCCAAGCGTGACTTGGGCCTGTTGCCCGAGAAAGAATTTTCTCCGGAAGATATCAGAGGCAAGTTCATAGAAGGAACCACGCATCTGAAGCGGCGCAAAGAGAGCGGACGCAAGCCTGTGCACTTGGGCGTCATCATCGTGTTTATCATGCTGCTGGCATATCTGTGGTATGCCATCAGCAATGGAATAATCTGATTATTACAAACCTAAACTTGATAGAAAGACCCCATTTCTCGCACGAGCATCTTTCTCTGCACCCAGTGAAGAGTGTTCCCCGCATACAGTGCCGATTCTCTCATCCGGAAGTGATGCTTTTTCTATCGAACCCCACGTTATACTAAATCGTAGTTGTCATGAGCGATATCATTCATTTGCTGCCCGATTCGGTTGCCAACCAGATTGCCGCCGGAGAGGTGATACAGCGCCCCGCATCCGTCGTGAAAGAGTTGGTAGAGAATGCCATCGACGCCGAAGCGCAAGAAGTACATGTGCTGATTACGGATGCCGGCAGAACAAACATTCAAGTAATTGACGACGGGAAAGGTATGTCCGAAACGGACGCTCGTCTTTCTTTCGAGCGACATGCAACTTCGAAAATACGCGAGGCTTCGGACTTGTTCGCCTTGCGCACAATGGGCTTCCGCGGAGAGGCGCTGGCCTCCATTGCTGCGGTGGCGGAGGTAGAACTGAAAACACGCCTTGCCAAAGAAGAACTGGGTACACACCTGTCTATTGCCGCTTCCAAGGTAGAAAGTCAAGAACTGGTGTCTTGTCCCAAGGGAAGCAACTTCTCTGTCAAA
>CAUUOT010000145.1:0-4244 GCA_963546815.1 uncultured Bacteroides sp. | reverse complement strand
AGGTTGTGTCTGGGGTTGACAAGCAGTTGCCTGCTCTTTCAATAATTGAAGACAAAGGCAGTCGACGTTTTCGTTTTTCTTTTTACATACTTTCTTTCAGGATTTGCACCACCTCTTCTGCAGAGAGGGTGCGGTAACCGCCGGGCAGGATGAGCGTCCCCTTGGCGATGCCCGTTATCATGTCGTCCGTTGCTCCGATGGCACGGATGGTGAGTGGCAGGCCTATTTCCGTCATCCACGCCTTGAGGGCTTCGAGACCTTCGTTGGCCGTCTGCTCGTCGCTCTTTCCTTGTGCGTTGACGCCCCACACATTCTGGGCAAACCGCTTGAACTTGGGCAGTCCAGCCGGCATGATGTGCTTGTAGTAGGCCATGGTGACACCGGCAAGGGTGTATCCGTGCGGCGCATGGGTGAAGGCGCCCACCGAATGGCCCAGCATGTGCACCTCCCAGTCCTGCGACTTTCCGCATCCGATGAGGGTGTTGAGGGCCCATGTGGCCGTCCACATGATGTTGCTGCGCGCCTCGTAGTCGTCGGGGTTGTTCACCGCCTTGCGTGCTGCCGTGATAAGTCCGCGCATCAGTCCCTCGGCGATGTAGTCGCTGGTGTTGTCGTCCTCGCCGGAAAAGTACTGTTCCATGATATGACTCATGATGTCGTAGATTCCCGCCCTCATCTGGTCTTGCGGTACGCTCAGGGTATAGTTAGGGTTCAGCACGGAGAAGGCGGGCATCAGGCGCCCGTCGAACACATGCCCTAACTTGAGCGTATGCTCGGCGTCGGTTATCACTGCCCCGGCATTCATCTCGCTGCCTGTTCCCGCCATGGTGAGCACGCACCCTACGGGGATAATCCGCTGCCCCTGTGGCGGGTCCTGCTGCTTCAGGAAGAACGCATCCCAATAATCACCCTTGAAGTAAACCGCCGCTGCAAGAGCCTTGGAATAGTCGCACACACTGCCTCCGCCCACGGCCAGAATGAGGTCGATGCGGTTCTGGCGTGCCAAGCGTACCCCCTCGTGCAACTTCTCCAGCGTGGGGTTAGACAGTACACCGGCATTCTCCACAACAGTCTTCCCGGCCTCGGCAAGGATGGTCTTCACTTCGTCGTACAGGCCGCTCCGTTTGATGCTTCCGCCACCATAGTTAAGGAGCACGGTCGCGCCGTACTGTTTCAACTCCTCCTTGAGATGACTCAACGAGTTTGGACCGAAATAAAGCTTGGTCGGATTGTGATAAATAAAATCTCCATTCATAATCATACGTTTTTATGGTTAACTTTCACAAAGTTAGCGCTTTCTCTTTTATAAAAAAGCGTCTCCTCCCCGCAAATAAGTGGAATAAGCCTCTCGTTCCGGAGAAGAATACCGTCACGAAGAGAGAGTAATTTGGAATATAAATACCTAAATTTTCCTCTTTCTGCATATAATATCAAAAATAGTCCTTATTTTTGTTCCGTCACAAGAATAAATATACATAGCATGAAGAAGAAAGAAATCCGGCTGGATGCTATCAAGATGATTATCTCGAGCAAAGACATAGGCTCTCAGGAAGAACTCCTTTCTGTCTTGACGAGCGAAGGTTTCGAATTGACGCAAGCCACTCTGTCGCGCGACTTGAAGCAGCTGAAGGTGGCCAAGGCGGCGAACATGAACGGCAAATACGTCTATGTGCTTCCGAACAACATCATGTACAAGCGCGCCAACGAGCAGAGCACAAGTGAGATGCTGATGACGAGCGGTTTTGTATCGTTGCAGTTCTCGCGCAATATCGTTGTTATCCGCACCCGGCCGGGGTATGCCAGCAGCATGGCTTACGACATCGACAACCGTGAGTATCCCGCCATCTTGGGCACCATTGCGGGCGATGACACCATTCTGCTGGTATTGCACGAAGCGGTTTCGCACAACGAGGTGCTTAACTTCCTCTCGCAACTCATCCCGAACATCAAGTGACTTTTTAGTAAAGATAAGGAACATGGATTCTAAACAAATCAATGTGATGGTGGCGGACGCCTCACATGAAATTTACGTGGAAAAGATTCTGGAGACCATCCGCGAAGCAGCCAAGGTGCGCGGAACAGGCATCGCAGAACGCACACACGAATACGTAGCCACCAAAATGAGGGAAGGGAAAGCCATCATCGCGCTGTGCGGAGAGGAGTTTGCCGGCTTCACCTACATAGAGAGCTGGGGAAACAAACAATATGTAGCCACCTCGGGACTGATAGTGCATCCCGATTACCGGGGTTTGGGACTGGCTAAACGCATAAAAACGGCCTCTTTCCGGCTGGCTCGTCTGCGATGGCCCAATGCCAAGGTTTTCAGCCTGACCAGCGGTGCAGCCGTGATGAAGATGAATACCGAGTTGGGCTACGTCCCCGTCACCTTCAACGAACTGACGGACGACGACGCCTTCTGGAAAGGGTGCGAGGGTTGCATCAATCACGATATATTGATGGCCAAGGAGCGTAAATTCTGCATCTGCACGGCAATGCTTTACGACCCGAAGCAACATGCAGACGATAAAATCTAAAAAAAACATCCTAGATATGGAAACGAAAAAGAAGAAAGTAGTAGTGGCGTTCAGCGGGGGGCTGGACACCTCGTTCACGGTGATGTATCTTGCCAAAGAAAAAGGATACGAAGTTTACGCGGCTTGTGCCGACACCGGAGGCTTCAGCGCCGAACAGCTGAAGACCAATGAAGAGAATGCCTATAAGCTGGGAGCAAAGGCATACGTCACCCTCGACGTGACACGGGAGTATTACGACAAAAGCCTGAAGTACATGATCTTCGGCAACGTGCTGCGCAATGGTACATATCCCGTCTCCGTAAGTTCTGAGCGCATCTTCCAAGCACTTGCCATTGCCCGCTATGCCAACGAGATAGGGGCAGACGCCATTGCGCACGGCTCTACGGGGGCAGGCAACGACCAGATTCGTTTCGACATGACCTTTCTGGTGATGGCACCGGGTGTGGAAATCATCACACTGACGCGCGACATGGCGCTGAGCCGTCAGGAAGAAATCGACTACCTGAACAAGCATGGTTTTGCCGCCGACTTCACTAAACTGAAATATTCTTATAACGTCGGTCTGTGGGGTACCAGTATCTGCGGTGGTGAGATTCTGGATTCTGCCCAAGGATTGCCCGAAAGCGCCTACCTGAAGCACTGCCGGAAAGAAGGCAGCGAACAGTTGCGCCTCACCTTCGAGAAAGGCGAACTGAAAGCCGTGAACGACGAGCGCTTCGACGATCCCATCCAAGCCATCCAGAAGGTAGAAGAGATAGGCGCCGCTTACGGCATCGGACGCGACATGCACGTGGGCGATACGATTATAGGCATCAAGGGACGTGTGGGCTTCGAGGCCGCCGCCGCTATACTGATTATCGGCGCTCACCGTTTCCTCGAAAAATATACATTGAGCAAATGGCAGCAGTACTGGAAAGACCAAGTGGCCAACTGGTACGGCATGTTCCTGCACGAGAGCCAGTATCTGGAGCCGGTGATGCGAGACATCGAAGCCATGCTGGAGTCTTCGCAACGCAACGTGAACGGTACGGCCATTCTGGAGCTGCGCCCGTTGAGCTTCTCGACGGTAGGCGTGGAAAGCAAGGACGACCTTGTGAAGACCAAATTCGGAGAATACGGAGAGATGCAGAAAGGCTGGACAGCGGAAGACGCCAAGGGCTTTATCAAAGTAACCTCTACCCCGCTGCGCGTTTATTATGCCAACCACAAGGACGAAGAAATTTAGTCGGCAGGAGATAGGATAAAATATATAACCTAAAAGCAATGATATTGACAATATGATTAAAGTAGGAATTATCGGCGGAGCAGGATATACGGCAGGCGAACTGATACGCCTGCTCATCAACCACCCGGAAGCGGAAATCGTCTTCGTCAACAGTTCGAGCAATGCCGGAAACAGAATCACCGACGTGCACGGCGGCCTTTATGGCGAGACGGATTTGGAGTTTACAGACCGCCTCCCGCTGGACGAAATCGACGTGCTCTTCTTTTGCACCGCACACGGTGATACAAGGAAATTTCTGGAGAGCCACAACCTTCCGAAAGAGTTGAAGATTATCGACCTCTCCATGGACTATCGCATCGCTTCGCCCGAACACGACTTTATTTACGGTCTGCCGGAATTGAACCGGCGCGCCACGTGCACGGCAAGGCATGTGGCCAATCCCGGCTGCTTCGCCACCTGCATCCAGTTGGGGTTGCTTCCTCTGG
>CAUUOT010000144.1:0-4262 GCA_963546815.1 uncultured Bacteroides sp. | reverse complement strand
GTCAGGTAATTCCCTATACCTTATACTTAATACTTATACTTACGTGAAGAGGTCAACAATGCGCCTCCATAACGTACGCTTGGGCCGATCATCGGGCGGAGGATCGCTTTTCCGTTCCTGCTCGCGGCGATCGAGTTCGGTGTTTATCATCTCGCGTATGGTGTCAAGCAGTTGCAAGCGGTCTTCCAGAAAGAGCAGTGCTTTGTCGGACTTTCGTTGTTGTTTTTCTTTCGATTGTCTTGGTTGTTCTTCTTTCATAGCTGATGCGCTTTCTTTTAAGCAAAGCTACAAGCAATACAAGTCAGCCACAGTGTTCTAATCGGACAAAAACATGTCCTAATCGGACATTTTGTATCTTCCCGATTGTTCTAATCGGACATTAAATCACCATAACTAATTGATAAACAAGATAATCCATAAACAGTCGGCATATCTATAAAAAGGAGGTAATGTACGTCTTGAATAGAGGCAATTCGGGAGCAACTGAACCGATTAACCGGATGAGTGCGCATTCCTTTTTTAAGCCAAACTCGCTATTATGAAAGGGATCACTATTCCCATTTTTTGAAGAACTGATAAAAAAAGAGGGAGAAATTCAGTCCTATATGGAACACACATCAGTATAGGACTGACGCAGGATAAAATAAAGTAGTATACCGAGGGTACCTAAGTAGTATACTGAGGCTACCTAAGTAGTATACTGAGGCTACCTAAGTAGTATACTGAGGCTATCTAAGTAGTATACTGAGACTACCCCCTTTCAGAAGTACTTCCTGCAAGGGTTCTTTCAGCTTTTGAATCATTACCGAAAACGAATCTTTGAGAGTAAACGTTCAATACTATTTGCATAAAAAGAACACTTTACTTTAATCTTTCATCCAGAACCCAAGACCCATTGATCTCTTCATATCTAAACTCTGGTTATATGCTTTTGCGGGAAAAATGTAATATATATTTTGTAATTCGGCAATAAAGGTGCATCTTTGCAAAGGTTTGGATAATTGACTGAAAAATCCTATGAACGAACACTCTATGGACTGTCATAAAACACCTCATAATACACCGACCATGACCGCAAGGCCTCTTCTTCGTCATTCTGTTTTATTGTCCCGGAAATGCGGACGCTCGGGTGCAGGCTTGCTGTGGGCGCTTGTCTGCGTGTCTCTCCTATTCGCATCATGCCGTGAAAAGCAATCGCCGAGCGTGGTCTATACCGATGCGCAGCGACTGCAGTTGGACACCACCAACAACCATACGAAGAACATCGACTCGCTGATGCACTTTGTCGTGAAATACCGGCAGGAGGGCGACCGCGGCCGTGAGATGGCGTCCCTTGCCGCCCTCGGGCACGGCTACCAGACGGCAAGCAGGTATGCCGACGCCGTGAAGGCACACCAGCAGCAACTCGACATTGCCGAACAGCTGGACGACACGTTGATGAAGGCGAGCGCACTGAACGACCTCGGCGTAAACTACCGAAGGCTGGGTCTCTACTACGACGGACTGGACTATCACCTGCGTGCCGTGGAGACGAGTCTGCTCTATCCCGACGACAAAGTGGGCGAGAAGATGCTGAAATGCCGAGCCATCGGTTACAATGGAGCGGGCAATGTCTACCTCTCCATCGGCAACTACCGCAAGGCCGACGAAATGCTCCGTAAGGCACTCGCCGTAGAAACGAGGCTGAATAGCCATCTGGGCATGAACGTGGATTTGTCTAACATCGGCATCGTCTATGAGCGCCGGGGAATGATAGACTCGGCGTGGGTCTATTACGAGCGGTCGATGATTCATAGCGAAATGGCCGACAGCTATACCGGCAAAGCATACGGATATATGAACTTTGGCAGACTCCATGCTTTGAAAGGCAACTACAAAAGCGCCATAGAGGAGTATCACCGCTCGATGAGCCTCGTTCATTCCGACCGCGACTTGTGGCTGTGGATGCAACCCGCCCTCGCCCTTGCCGAAGCCTACGTGGACGCCGGAATGGCGGACAGCGCACGGCATCAGCTGGACAAGGCTCAGTCTACGGCGCACAGCATCGGAGCGAAAGAATACCTGCCCAAGATAGACCGCCTCTATGCCAAGCTCTGCGAAAAGGAGGGAGACTGTCACGAGGCGCTCATGCTCTACCGCCGGGCGGATGCTCGTGAAGACAGCCTGCTCAACGCCCGCAACCTCTTTGAGATAGAGACTCTGCAAAGCAACATTGCCGACAGGCACCGCGCCAAGATAGACGAACGGAAGGAAGTGGAGCTGCAGCGTGAACGTTGGATGAAGCGCGTCTTGTTGCTGGGACTGTTCATCGCCTCCATGCTACTTGTCTCGTTGCTCTACGTACAGCGTCTGCGTCGGCGCAGCCATCAGGCGCTCAAACAGATGTCGGCATTGCGCGAGAACTTCTTCACCAATATCACCCATGAGTTCCGCACGCCACTTACGGTGATACTCGGACTGAGCCACGACTTGCAAAACCTGGCGGACTGCCCCACGGAAGTCGGCGAGAAAATGAAAACCATCGAACGGCAAGGCAACGGGCTGCTGACGCTCATCAATCAACTGCTGGACATCTCGAAAATAAAGTCGTCGGTAGGTAATCCGGACTGGCGCAACGGCGACATTGCGGCTTACCTCACCATGATTGCGGAAAGCTACCGCGACTTTGCCCGTAGCCGCAACATCGACCTGCAATTCTTCTCGAAAGGCGAGGTAAAGATGGACTTCGTGCCCGACTATGTGGTCAAGGTGATGAATAACCTGCTATCCAACGCCTTCAAGTTCACACCCGAATACGGCAAGGTGAGCGTGTCGGTATGGCGTGAGGGCGAACGGCTGCTCGTCGACGTATCGGACACGGGAAAGGGCATGGACAGCGAATCCCTCTCGCACATTTTCGAGGCGTTCTATCAGGGCGGAAGCGATGCGCACAACATCGGGACGGGCGTGGGGTTAGCTCTTGTCAAGCAGATCATGGATGCCATGGAAGGCAAGATAACGGCGGAAAGCACACCGGGTAAGGGTACTACCTTCCACGTCAGCCTGCCCATCCGCAACCAATGCAAGCAACAGATAGTTGCGGGGACGGAAATCAACAAGCCGCTGCTGCCCGAAGCCTCTTCCACTCCGCAGGACAGCGAAGGCGAGGACAACGCCTGCCGACTACTCATCATCGAGGACAACCGAGACATCGCCGCCTACATCGGGGAACAGTTCGCCGACCGCTATGCCGTGACTTACGCGACCAACGGAACAGAGGGATTGGAGAAAGCCTTGGAACTTGTGCCCGACCTCATCGTCACCGACCTGATGATGCCCGGAATGGACGGACTGGAAGTCTGTCGGCAAGCGCGTAACAACGAAATCAACAACCACATCCCCATCATTATAGTGACGGCGAAGATTTCCGAGAAAGACCGCATCAAGGGGATAGAGGCCGGAGCGGACGCTTACCTTGCCAAACCTTTCAACAGCGACGAATTGCACACATGGGTGGAGCAATTGCTCGACCGCCATCGTCGTCTGCTCAGTAAATTCGTCGGACAGGCTGAGGAGAAACCGGAAGAGGAAAACCAACTCACCGACGTAGAGCGCCGCTTCCTTACTAAGACGGTGGACCTCATCTATCTGCTCTTAGACAAGCGGGCACTGGAGGTGAATGTCTTGGCAGAAAAACTCTGCATGAGTCCCCGCCAGTTCCATCGGAAAATCGTTGCCTTGACCGGAAATTCCCCCGCATCGTACATACTGAAGATAAAGATGCAAAGGGCTCGTCATCTGCTCGACTCCGAACACGAATTGATGATAGAGGACGTGGCCGACCGCTGCGGTTTCGAACATGTCTCCAGCTTCTATCATGCTTTCAAGAAAATGTACTCCGTCACGCCTACTGAATATAGAAAGACCCTCTAACTCCACTCCTCCTCTACGGAGAGGGGGGCTCATAACATCTTATCTTTTCAAAGATGACGTCCTTTTCTCGTGAATATGGTGTCCGGTTACTAAAAAAAATTGCCTGTAACTCCGCAGAGTCACAGGCAATCTTCTGTCTGTTCCATAGCAGTGGCGACGTGCCTTGACTACCCTCGGTACATCCGTGCCTTCAGTTCCTTGATGTGATCGGAAGTGATATATTCGTCATATTCCATTATCTTATCGATAATGCCGTTCGGAGTTAACTCAATGATACGGTTGGCCACCGTCTCGATGAACTCGTGGTCATGCGAAGAAAAGAGGATATTGCCCTTGTACGTCTTCAGATT
>CAUUOT010000143.1:0-4264 GCA_963546815.1 uncultured Bacteroides sp. | reverse complement strand
ATCATAAGGAGTACGAACAGTTCTTGCAGCAGATTCGAGAATTGGGAGTGGTGCATATTGTCGAGAAGCAACGGGGCGAGATGGACGATACTCTGCTGCGTTTCGTGCAGAAACGCACGCTTTACAAGAATATGCTTCAGAGTATGTATCTTTTGGCTGATAAACAACCCGAAGAAACGGTACATAAAGACGAATCGGCGGATGCTTTGGTGAAATCGTATGAGGACTTACAGACAAAGATACAAGACCTGAACCAGCAAATTCCCGCTATCGACAAAGACAGGGCACAGATGGAAATCTGGGGAGATTTTGACTGGAAGACTGTGCGTAGATTGGAAAGCGCAGGTTGGTTTGTGCAATTCTATACTTGTGCGGAAAAGGAATACAACGATGCATGGGCGGAAGATTACAACGCCATCGTAGTGAAGGGAGACGGCGGGCACCTCTATTTTGTGACCGTCAATCCCCGACCCGTAGAACTGGATGCCGAACAGCTGAGACTGCCTTCGCTGAGCCTTTCGGAGCTGAATCGAAAGAGAACCGATACGGAAGAAGCGCTGGAGCAGGCGCGTGCCGAACTGAAAGCATTCTGCAAGGTAAACTATCGTACATTGGAACAGTACAGCCTGTTGCTCGAAGGAGACATAGACCTGCTGAAAGTGAAACTGAACAGTGAGCGCACGGTCGAAGGGGCTGTCGTGTTGCTGGAAGGCTGGATACCGGAAGACAATGAAGCCGAAGTGACAAAGTTGCTTGCCGAAAACGGCACTTACTATGAAATTAGAAGCGCCAAGCGCGAGGACAATGCGCCCATCAAGCTGAAAAACAATGCCTATACCCGCATGTACGAAGTGCTGACAAAAATGTATGGCATGCCCGATTATGCAGAGTTCGACCCTACACCGATTCTTGCACCTTTCTTCTCGTTGTTCTTTGCCTTCTGTATGGGCGATGCCGGTTATGGATTAGTGCTGATTGCACTCGGATTCATTCTGAAGAAGAAACTATCGGCATCCTTGCGCGGCATGATGAATCTGGTGATTACGCTGGGCATCTTTACCACCGTTTTCGGTGCTGTGCTGGGAACGTTCTTCGGAGTGAGCCTCTTCGATTTGGAGATACCCGCACCGCTGAAAGAGTTCATGATTGTGGGCAAGATAGGCGATACCGGCTATGATAAACAAATGCTGTTGGCACTGATTATCGGTGCGGTTCATATTTGCATCGCCATGACGGTGAAAGCTGTGGGGCAGACCGTGCGTTTCGGATTCAAGGAGTCGCTCAGCGCATGGGGCTGGTTGCTGTTGGTGGTAGGTTTTATCTGCACCGGCGGACTCTCTTTCTTCAAGATTATTTCGGAAGAAGTCTCTACATGGGCGTTCATCGTGATTGGCGGCATTTCGGCCATCGGCATTTATCTGCTGAACAATATTCATCGGAATGTATTCGTCAACATCGGTGCCGGCGTATGGGATACCTACAACATGGCTACCGGTCTGATGGGCGACATCTTGTCCTATATCCGTCTGTATGCCCTTGGGCTGGCAGGCGGTATGCTGGGAGGCGTTTTCAATCAGCTTGCATTTATGGTGAACGATGCGGCAGGTCCGGTTTTGGGTTGGTTGTTCTGCGGACTGATATTGGTATTCGGTCACTCGTTGAACATTGCGATGTCCTGCCTGAGCGCATTTGTGCATCCGCTTCGTCTGACGTTCGTCGAATACTTCAAGAACTCCGGTTACGAAGGTAAGGGCGAAGCCTACAACCCTTTTAGCGTAGTGAAGAAATAAACAAATTGAAAAACAAATAAAAAGAAGAAGCATTATGAATGAAATTTTAGGTTATCTCGGTTTAGGGCTGATGTTGGCCCTTGCAGGAATTGGTAGTTGTTTTGGCACCACCATAGCAGGTAGTGCGGCAGAAGGCGCTTTGAAGAAAGACCCTTCCAAGTCGGCCAGTTACATGATTTTGTCGGCTCTTCCGGCCACGCAGGGACTTTACGGTTTCGTGGCCTTCTTGATGTCTATGGGCAGGGATTTTGCTACGGACGGCCCTTTGATGCTCGGCATCGGACTGGGTGTAGGTTTGGTATGTTTGTTTTCGGCCATTCGCCAGGGGCAGATTTGCGCACATGGCATCGCCGGCATTTCACAAGGACACGATGTGCAGACCAACACCATGATTTATGCCGCCCTTCCGGAGTTTTACGCTATCTTGGCATTGGTGGCCGCATTGATGGTATAAAGTCTGCTCTTTTTCGATAAAAGAGGTAAAACGGGATACGTTAGTCGTAAGTGAAGACTGTTGTCAGTCGTCGCTGATGGCTAACGTATCTCGTTTTTATGATGTTTTTCGTGTAACGATATGGTTGTACTCTACGTTTGAGGTAAGAAAAATTTCGTGAATATAGAATTGGATACAGTATCAAAGAAAGAATAATCCGTTGAAATCCTCACTAATCTGTTTGCATCTCTGTATCAGTGTTTTGTAACTGAAAGATACTTCATGAGAAAATCCGGCTTTGTTTTTACTAAAAACTCACCGGATTTTTAGTAAAAACTCAGGGAGAAATTACTAAAAATCGAGTGAGTTTTTAGTAAAATCCTCTACTGTAGCTAATCAATGAAAATGAAGAAATATCGAAGTTGATGTAAATTAACTGATAATGAGGATAGATGCATAAATTAGCATAATTCCGCTCTGTTTATAAAGGGCAGAAATATGCAGATTTAGGAGAGCTGGAAGTTTCGTAAATGAGCAGTTAAAGGGTTATGCTCCGCTTTATCCGCTTATAATATCATCATCGCTTTGTCTTATCAATTGGGCAGCATAGAGGCACACGTGTTCAGGGAATACATCCTCCAAGAGTTACAACGCCCTGTACCAATGGTGGAGCAGATATTCTTATACAATATACTTTTCTCTTTCACCGATATTACCTTACTACATTACTACAAGGAGGGATAATACGTTGAAAGGAAAAGGTTTGGCGTGTAGTCAGACCATGACATTTCCGGCAACTACAGACTAACTACCATGGCTATCGAAACAAAAACACAGAGAAAAGTCCATTATTCAGCCTAATTATTATTATTTTTGCTAATGTCTGTCGCTCTCGCCGGAAGTAGAGGAGAAGTTCCCTTTTCAACAGTTCAAGGCTGCAAAGGATGTGCTCGCTTTCTATATCGGTGGGCATATCTTCTGCTATTTCGACATCAACGACCTCACACACGTAACGGTAAAGTGTCCAAAAGACAGGGTGATTGAACTGATAGAACGACATGACTTCATCGACCATCCCTATAACGGCAATGCCAAATATTGGATAGGGATAGATGTAGCACGGGGCGAGGCAAAGTTCGTGCAAAAGCTCGTCGAGGATTCTTTTCTCATCGTTAAGACGATGGGAAAGCATAGGAATAGTAATCATAAAAAAATCAAAATGGAAACAAACAATTTTGGAAATGTGCTCTTGGTCACCGGACACACCTACGAACAAATTTCAGTGGCTAACAAAATGATTGTAGAGGAACTTAAAAAGCGCTTGCCCGCACTTAAAGAAGATAACCTGGCAAAGCTTTACCCCAATTTCAGCATTGATATCAAAGCCGAACAAGAGAAATTGCTTTGGGCTGACACGATTATCATTCAGGTGCCTATGTTTTGGTTTTCGATGCCTGCATTGGTCATGCGCTGGATTGAAGAAGTGTTTGAGCATGGTTGGGCATACGGCAGCAAAGGAAATGCGTTGAAAGGGAAAAAGGTTATTATTGGCCTCACGGCAGGCTCAAAGACCGAAGAATACCAGCGCGGCGACGATGGCATGAGCATTGAAGACTTCGACCGACATTTCCGCACCATCTTTACATTCTGCAAAATGAACTATGCTGGCTTGGTACTCACGGGTGGTTTCCTCAACATGGGCGATGGAAAAGTGGATCCTGCGTTCCCTGCCATGGCAGAAAAGCATGTCGAGGAGATATTGCATAAGCTGGGATAATACCCGCCTTTAATGATTATTTGGAACCTGATACACGGCTGTCACCGCAAGAGTGAGGGCTGCAAGCATTGTTACGTCTTTACACGTGATGAACAGCATGGTATAGATACCAATCTTGTGCGCAAGACCTCTGCCTTTAACCTGCCGATGAAACGAAACAGGAAAGGAGAATGGAAGATTCCACCGGGAGCAAGGGTGATGACGTGTTTCTCATCCGACTTCTTTATCGAAGAGATGGACGAGTGGCGCAACGAAGCTTGGGAA
>CAUUOT010000142.1:0-4270 GCA_963546815.1 uncultured Bacteroides sp. | reverse complement strand
ACAGATGGCGAAGTTAGTGATCGGAGACAATCTGGCTGAGAGGCTTGTCATCCCGGTGCCTTGGTATTATCCGGAGTCATCGAATGACGAAACGGAATCTTACATGACCAAGGTACGTGTACAGGCAGAGCTACAAGAAAATTGCTACCTCGAACCCTCATTGACGATTCTTGATTTGACTAAAGACAACTACTTCACTTATACCAATGCACAAGGGTTGAAAAAGAGGATTTGCATTACGGGCGAAAGAGTAAAGTCCGATAAATGCGAGCTACTGGCTTTCTCGCTACAAGCACCTGCCATTTCGGGGATTGTCGATAAGGCGAACAAGAAGGTTGCGTTGATTTCAGCCGACGACCTTTCAGCTTGTTTGGGTGAGGCGCAGATATCCGCCCATGCCACCATATCACCGGATCCAAAGGTTACTCCGCTGAATTATAACGAACAGGTGGAATTTACAGTGACCGCACATAACGGCACGAGCAAAGCCGTATATAAAGTGATAAAAGAAGTGCCCGAAAAAATTCCATCGGGATTCAACAAGGAGAGTGTGGAACTGCTATTCAACTTCGACCCCGTGGCAACCTTGGGCATGCCTAACTACACGACCCCGATTGGTCCGTCTATGGCAGCCCTGCAAGGACACTTGGTCATCTGCCTGGGAGACGGTTCCGTTCCGGTCTACTTAAACCGCATCACCGGCGTGAAGATGGGAAGCATCAATCTGGGAAGCGCCGTGGCCGGTAGCATCACCAGCGATGAAGCGGAACACATGCTGATTGTAAACCACGCCGACGCAGGAGCTACGGTCAACATCTATAAGACCTCTTCGGTTTCGGAAGCCCCGGTATTGTTCCATTCATTCGTAAATAATGCAGGACTTCCTATGGGTGCAAAGATGAAGGTGATCGGAAACATTGCCGAAGACGCTATCATCACCATTGCCAACGAAGGAATCAATGGGGTTACAGCAAGTAGCAAGTTTACGTATATATTGGTTAGGGGCGGCGCAGTGGTGTCGACTCAAGTGATAGATATCTCGTCTACAGGAGTGTCATGGGGCAGTGCTCCCGTTAATGTGGCTACGGTTGTTGCGGCCTCTACCAATCCGGCCGACGGATGTTTCGAATCGAAATACGACCCGAGCGCCTTCAATTGGATTAAGGCCGACGGAACCATCGGCGCCTCGCTGCCATCTGACTTGACTGGGTGGGGTCTGAACCCGAACTGTCTGGACTCGAAGCGCTTCAACAATGTGAACTATGTCGCCCTATTCGTTGTCAGTCACTTCCCGGCATGGGGTATGGGACCGCAGTTGTATCTATACGATGTCAGCGACAAGAGCCAATTGAAGGGTGACAATGTCGCTTCTCCGTCTTCGTTGGTACTGGCAAATCAGAATATAGAATGGTATCAAAAGGCGGCTTACTCCGTAGCTTCGGGAGATGTATTGCTCGCTCCCACATCGGATGGGTTCAAGCTGTATATCTATTATTACGACCATAACAGTGGGGTGATAGGAGCTTATGTGGCCGACTGCATCGCTAAGTAAATGATTCGATAACTGAATAAATCCGCTTTCTTTCCATCCCTCAAAAGGGAAAGAAGGCGGATTTTCTTGAACGGGAATAAGATAATGATGAACAAAAAACAACTATGGATAGCCGCTTTCTTCGGTTCGTGCCTGCTGGCCGGATGCCGAGGAGACAACAATACAAGTACTCCCCAATGGCCTTGGGAGGAACCTAAAGAGAACCCCGAGAAGACAGAGGCCAAGCCTCGTTATGTATGGATAGACGCTGCCGGGAACTTCGAGCAGTATGCCAACAATCAAGATAACATCAAAGCTGACCTGAAGAGGGTGAAGGATATCGGATTTACGGATATCATTGTCGACGTGCGGCCGACGACGGGCGATGTACTTTTCAAGTCTGCCACGGCCGACGCGCTGACCAAGATAGATGTTTGGAGCAGTGCCGGATACATCTGGGCCGAACGTACCGCTACATGGGATTACTTGCAGACTTTCATTGACGAGGGGCATAAGTTGGGACTGAAAGTAAACGCTTCCATCAACACTTTCGTTGGGGGTTACCTCTGCCCGTATAAACTGGGGGCAACGGGAATGCTCTATCGAGATAAGTCGAAAAAGAAGTGGGCTACGGTGCTCAATACGTCCGAAGGCCTTGTCAACTCGATGGATTTGCAGAACGACGAAGTTGACTACGGGGCGAAATTCCTGAATCCGGCCAATGACGAAGTGCAGGAATATCTGCTTGGGATATTGGGAGACTTGGCCAAGTATCCGCTGGACGGCATCGTCCTCGACCGTTGCCGGTACGACGACAATGGGCTGATGAGCGACTTCTCGGACGAAAGCCGCGCCAAATTCGAGCGGTTTGTCGGCCAAAGCGTGGAGCACTACCCCGCGGACGTCATGCCCGCCGGCACGGTGAACTATCCGGATGCGGAGACGAAGTGGTACAAGAAGTGGGTAGCTTTCCGCGCAAAGACCATCCATGACTTCATCGTAAAGGCTCGCGACAAGGTGAAATCGGTCAACAAGGACATCCGCTTCGGCGCGTATGTGGGCGCATGGTATTCCACCTACTACCGTTCGGGAGTCAACTGGGCAAGCCCACGGTACGACCCGTCGCTCAACCCACAGTTTGCTTCGTGGGCTTCAGCCGAATATAAAGACTATGGGTATGCCGACCATCTGGACTTTATTTTCCTCGGAGCTTACGCGGCCGTAGACAAGATATACGGCTCGGGCGAATGGACCATGCAGGGATTTTGCAAGCAAGGACGCGACCTGTTGAAAGGCGACGTCGGCTTCTGCGCAGGACCGGACATAGGCAACAGCACCGGATGGGAAAAAGGTGGCCAGGCGGCCAAAGTGCACGACGCCATCGACGCGTGCATAAACAACAGCGATGGCTTCTTCGTGTTCGACCTCTGCCACATCCGGATGCACGATTATTGGTCGGCATTCAAGCAAGGATTCGACACTTATCTGCAGTCTATAAAGAAGAAATAAAAAGCTACTTCAAAAAAAAGGATAATACCTCTACAAAAAAGGAATCTCTTTTTTGCTCGATATCTTTTCGAAGAACGCTCGGTATCTTTCTGAAGATGTATCGCGAAAGAGTGTCTTTTTTAGTAGAAAAGAATATTTGTTTTGGCTGAAAAGAATATTTATTTTGATAGAAAACAATAGTACTTTCTCAAAATAAGGAGGGATTGATTTTATGAAAACTGTAAGAAGAATGATAGGGATAATCTGTTTATTCCAACTGCTATGGTCGCCTTTGCGGGCGGCAGAAACGCGGTACGCCCCCACAAAGGACGTTTGCGGAAGAGTGACCTGCGAAGGCAAAGGAGTAGAGGGAGTAGTGGTGACCGATGGCACGGACTGCGTGCAGACCGATGCGCAAGGAGCTTACCGACTGGAGGCAAAACGCGGAGTGCGGTGGGTATACCTGACGTTGCCCGCAGGGTATCTTGCACCCTGCAGCGACAAGACGCTGCCTCGGTTCTATCAACGAGTGGACGCCGACGCTCCTGACAGGAAATATGACTTTGAATTGATGAAGAACCCGTTGAACGACGCCCGCCATCTGTTCACGGTGCAGGCCGACGTACAGGTCACTTCGAAGAAAGAGGTCCGCGGCTACGGGAAGTATCTGGAAGACATGACAGCCTTTCTTTCTCCGTATCGGGGCAAACAAGACATCTTCGGCATCGACTGCGGCGACATCGTGGGAGACTCTCCGCAGCTGTTTCCGGCCTATATCCAGACAGTGGGCAAGCTGGACATCCCCATCTTTCGCGCCATCGGCAATCATGACATGACGTACGGAGGACGTACCTTCGAGTATTCATTCCAGACCTTCGAGAACTATTTCGGGCCTACCTACTACTCCTTCAACAAAGGCAAAGCGCACTACATCGTGCTGAACAATAACTTCTACGTCAACCGGGATTATCAGTACATCGGTTATATCGACGAACGCACATTCGCATGGATGGAGCAAGACTTGAAGTTCGTGCCCCAAGACAACCTCGTCTTCGTCATTGCACACATTCCTACAAGCCTCACCCCGAAACTGAAATGGAACGCGCTGATACAAGACGAAACAAGTAATGCCTCCGGACTGTACGAACTGCTGAAGGGGTATCATGCGCACATCATCTCGGGGCACACACACTTCAACCTGAACGTCTGCTTCAACGATAAACTGATGGAACACAATACGGCCGCCGTATG
>CAUUOT010000141.1:0-4272 GCA_963546815.1 uncultured Bacteroides sp. | reverse complement strand
AATATTTGTTTTGATAGAAAACCGGGTAAGTTTTCAGTAAAATCTAAGCTTCGCTCAAGTATTTCCATCCATAAGCCTTATATTTGCGGAATGGAAACGATGCGCACAGCAAGAGGGAAACAACCAGACTCCCCCCACCGATGCACGGATTCCGATAATTATTCACCTCAAAAAACTAAAGATTATGGCAAGTAGAAGAAATCTAAAGAAAAGTATCAACTATATTGTAGGCGAACTCTTTGCCGAATGCCTTATAAACGGCCTGTACGTACCCGATACGGATAAGCAGAAAGCCGATGAGCTGATGACTGAAATCCTGAACATGCAAGACGAATTCATCAGCCGAATAAGCCATACCGGAGCGGGAAATGTCAAGGGTTTCTACAAGAAACTGCGCACCGATTTTGACGCGAAAACAAACGAGATTATCGACGCAATGGGCAAGCTGAAATAAGATGAAGAAAGCCCTGTATAGCTTCATCTATTATCGTGTTTTAGGTTGGAAAACCAATGTAACGGTGGCAGACTATGACAAGTGCGTAATCTGCGCGGCACCTCATACTTCCAATTGGGATTTGTTTATCGGTAAATTATTTTACGGAGCCATCGGTCGTAAGACCAGTTTCATGATGAAGAAAGAATGGTTTTTCTTTCCTCTGGGACTGATATTCAAAGCGGTCGGCGGCATTCCCGTAAACCGTGGGCACAAATCGTCTTTAGTGGACCAGATGACCGAGAAGTTCGCAACCAGCAAGCGCTTTCATCTGGCCATCACGCCCGAGGGAACGCGCAAGGCCAACCCTAATTGGAAAAAAGGGTTCTATTACATAGCGCTTAAAGCACAAGTGCCTATTTTACTTATCGGGATAGACTATCCCTCAAGAACCATTTCGTGCACCAAGGCCATCATGCCTACCGGAGATATTGAAAAGGATATGCTCGAAATAAAGCTCTATTTCAAGGAATTCAAAGGTAGAAATCCCGAAAATTTTGATATCGGGGCAATCTAAATAACCAAAGTAAATTACCATGCGAATCAGTATTATACAAACAGATATCGTTTGGGAAAATAAACAAGAAAATCTCTGTCGGATTCGCGAAAAGCTGGAAACTCTTCGCGGGGTGACGGAGATTGTTGTTTTACCGGAGACTTTCTCTACCGGATTCAGTATGGATACTGCCCGTTTGGCCGAACCGATGACAGGTGAGACCATCACGACCTTACACCAATGGGCCAAAGAGTTCGGGTTCGCCATCGCAGGTAGCTTCATTGCCGCCGAGGAAGCCTCGCCAGGCAGACCCGCCTCTTATCATAACCGCGCTTTCTTCGTCACTCCCGATGCCGACGACTTTTTTTATGACAAACGCCACCTATTCCGCATGGGAGGTGAAGCGGCACACTTCGATGCCGGAGACAAGCGCCCCGTCATCTCCTATCGCGGCTGGAACATCCTGTTGCTGGTGTGCTACGACCTCCGTTTCCCGGTATGGAGCCGCAATGCAGGCAACGAATACGACTTGTTGATTTATGTGGCCAATTGGCCTGCGTCCCGGCGAAAGGCCTGGGATGTGCTGCTGCAAGCCCGGGCGATAGAAAACATGAGCTACGTCTGCGGGGTAAACCGCATAGGAGCGGACAATCACGGATTGCCGCACAACGGGGGAAGTGCGCTTTTCTCACCCAAAGGCGAGTTGCTGGCAAGCATCCCCGATAACGAAGAAGGGATTGCTACCGTAGCTCTCGACCTTTCCGACTTGAAAGAGTTCAGAACAAAATTTCCCGCATGGAAAGATGCGGATTCATTTAAAATCATATCACTATGAAAAAAGCTAAAATGAAACAGTGCATCACTGACAAACTGGTGTATTTCTTGCTCTTTGTCAGCATGGTGTCTTCTTGCACCACAAGCCGGAAAGACATCGTTCCGTCTGCCGAGTATGCCCCTTATATCAATGCATACACGGGAGGGGTCATTTCACAAAATTCCAATATACGCATTGAATTGACCCAAGACCAACCCATGGTGGATTTGAATAATGAGCTGAAGAAAAATCCGTTCAGCTTTTCTCCGTCGTTGAAAGGCAAAACCTATTGGGTAAATAACAATACCATCGAGTTCGTCCCTGAAGAAAGGGCATTAAAACCTGGCGAACTTTATGAAGGTACTTTCCAATTAGGAGAGTTTGTAAATGTGGACGGTCACCTCAAAGAGTTCAAATTCTCATTCCGGGTACAAGAACGCAATTTCGCAATACATACGGAGCCAATCATCATTACAGCCACACAACCCGACGTGGTGACTGTAAAAGGAGAGCTGCGCTTCAGTGACATCATGAAGAAAGAAGAGGCGGAGAAGATTCTATCTATCGATACAGACAAAGCTCAAAACCTTCCTGTCACCATTACCGCAACAGACAATCCCACCCTATACCTGTTCGAAATCAACGGTATCCCGCGAGAAGCAGAAGACTATCAATTAAGCCTGAAAGCTGAAGGAAATCCGGTCGGTATAGACCAACAAACGGAAAAAAAGATTCAGATTCCGGCAAAAGACAGTTTTCGTTTTCTTTCGGCCGAACGTATAGAACAACCGGAAAACGGCATTGAGATTGTTTTTTCAGAACCTGTCTCTAACAATCAAGACCTAAAAGGATTGATTGAAATACCCGAAGTCCCCAACTCCATATTCCAAGTAAAAGACAACAGAGTATACCTCTATTTCGAATCCAATCAGTTGGAAAAAGTAACCTTAAAAATAGATGAGGGAGTAAAAGACTACAATGAGAAGCCGCTCGGCACCTCTCAGACCATTTCTTTCAGCGAACTCAATCTGAAGCCGCAGGTGGAAATGTCTGCTTCTGCCGCCATACTGCCGGACTCCAAAAGTCAGGTCATTCCATTCAGAGCTGTCAATCTCTATGCGGTAGATTTGAATGTTGTCCGCATTTTTGAGAAAAACATCCTGATGTTTATGCAGACAAACACCCTTTCATCCGCCAACGAACTGCGCCGTTCCGGACGATTGATATACCGTAAGACACTCTGGCTGAGCAAAGACAATACGAAAGATATACATCGTTGGGGAGATTATTCCATAGACCTGGCCGGATTGATCAGGCAAGAACCGGGAGCCATCTATCGTGTCATCCTTTCATTCCGTCAGGAATATTCGGCATATCCTTGTGGAGGAGCAGAAAACAGAAAGATGAAGTTTGCTGATAACTCCCCTTCAGAAAAGCTGACCAAAATCAGCGACAACACCATTGCTGAATCCGAAGAAGCAGATTGGGATGTTCCGCAAAGTTACTTCTATTACAATGGAGGAATAGAAATGGATTGGTCACAGTACGACTGGCAAGAGCGTAATAATCCCTGCCACCCGTCCTACTACATGGATTCCGACAGAGCGGCATCCTGCAATGTATTGGCCTCCAATCTGGGAATGATTGTAAAGAAGAACTCGTCAAACAAATTATGGATTACAACGAATAATATGCTGGATACCCATCCGGCAAATAAAGCCAAGCTGACGGCTTACAATTTCCAGTTACAACCCATCGGAACCGGTGAGACAAACAGCGAAGGATTTGCGGAAATCACCCCCAAAGGTGCTCCGTTCATTGTAGTGGCCGAGTGGGAGGAACAAAAAGCTTATGTCCGCATAGCCGACGGTGAAGAGCAGTCCGTCAGCCGATTCGATGTAGGCGGAAAAGAAATACAAAAAGGCCTGAAGGGATATGTATACGGCGAGAGAGGTGTATGGAGACCGGGAGATACCCTGCACATCGCTTTTATTCTGGAAGACCGGGAAAAAAGGATTCCCGACAAACACCCCGTTGCGCTCGAGCTATACAATCCAAGAGGACAATTCCATACAAAATCCATCTCTACCGAAGGGAAAAACGGATTCTATGTTTTCCATATCCCTACGCAAGCAGAAGACCCGACCGGACTTTGGAACGCGTATGTAAAAGTGGGTGGTACGGCTTTTCATAAAAGCATCCGAATAGAGACCATAAAGCCGAACCGGCTTAAAATAAACTTGAAGCTTCCACAGAACATCGTACAAGCATCGGCCAAAGAAATACCCGCCACACTGTCTTCCGCGTGGCTGACCGGAGCTACCGCCTCACAGTTGAAAGCCACAGTAGAAATGTCTTTATCGAAAGTAAACACCCAATTCAAGAACTACGGGCAATACATCTTCAATAATCCCGCAACGGAGTTTACAACCATTAAGACCGATGCCTTCAATGGCACGCTGAACAACG
>CAUUOT010000140.1:0-4303 GCA_963546815.1 uncultured Bacteroides sp. | reverse complement strand
AGATTTTCAACGTCTTTATTAGAAGGGTATCTCACTGATTTATTCGGACTCACGTTATACGTCTTGCAGTCGGCAGTTATGCTACCGGGGATGGATGAGACTCTCTCTCTCTGACCGGAGTCGATGTGGATTTTACGGCGGGGCGCTTTTGCTTACTCCCTGCGGGCAAGGGCCGGGGTGAGGCTCGGGGTGATGTATTTGCCCGTCTTCCCCCCTCTGCCGGTGAATATCAGGTAGGCGCCTATTTCGGGGTGCCGGGCCAGGAAGCGTTTGGTGGCCTCCAGCCCCATCACCATGAAGGCCGTGGCGTATGCGTCCGCCGTCATGCAGTCGCCTGCCACCACGGTGGCCGAGAGGATGTCGCTCTGTGCCGGACGGCCGGTGCGCGGGTCGATGGTGTGCGCGTACTTCTTGCCACCCCTGTGGTAGAAGTTGCGGTAGTTGCCCGATGTGGCCATTGCCGCGCCGGTCAGTCGCAGCACCGTGTCCAGCTCTTGGTTCATGGCCAGCGAGTCGTCCACCGGCTTGTTTATCCCTATGCGCCAGGGCTCGCCCTGCGGGTTGCTGCCCCGCACCACCACTTCTCCGCCGATGTCCACCATGAAGTGCTCTATCCCCTTGCGCCGCAACATCCGCGCGATGACGTCCACGGCATAGCCCTTGGCCACGGCGCTGAACGAGAGCATGACGCGCTCGTCTCGCTTCACCACCTTTCCCGCTTGGGACAGGTGGACCTTGTCATAGCCCGTGAACTCCATCAGGCTGTCCACCATCGCCTCGTCGGGGAACGTGCCCTTCTTGAAACCAAATCCCCAGGCGTTGACCAGCGGCGCCACGGTGACGTCGAAGGCCCCGTCCGTCTCTTTTGAGATTTCCATGCTGCGGCGGAATACGTTGACGAAGAAGCTGTCCGGCGGCGCCACGTCCTCGTTCCGGTTGACGCGCGTAATGGTCGACGTGTCGTTGAATGGCGACAGCGATCCATCCATGCGTTTCAGCTCCGCCTCCATCTCGGCCTTCAGGTCTTCCCCGTGCTGATAGGTTACCTTATAGATGGTTCCGAAAATCAGCCCCGTGCTTGTGCGGTAGGGTGTCATCCGTTGGTGGTTTGTCAATATCCAGAGGGTGCCCAGCAACAAAATGCCGAGCCATAAGCCGTTTCGCAGTCCTTTCTTGTTCATAGTCCTGATTTCTTTAGCATGAAATGGTTCAACCGAAAAATAAATGTTCTATCAATATCTTCGTCCCGATAAGGATAAGGATGACGCCTCCCCACAGCTCGGTATGCAGCCTGCATGCCACTCTGCCACAGCGCATGCCGAAGACCATCCCCGCGACCGACAGCACGAACGACGTCCATCCGATGATGCCGATGGCGGGTAGCAGCGCCGTAAGCTCCCTGATGCCCAGGCAGGCGAACGAGATGCCCACCGCCAATGCGTCGATGCTGGTGGCCACCGCCAGCGCCAGTACCACCTTCGGGCAAGTGGGGTCGTATCTGTGCTTGCACTCCTCGTCTTTTGTGGACTCTCTTATCATCCTCCCTCCGAGGAAGAGCAGGATGCCGAAGGCAATCCAGTGGTCGACGTTCTCTATCAGGTGGCTGAAGAAGCTTGCTCCCATCCATCCCAGCAAGGGCATCAGTGCCTGAAAGAAACCGCAGGAGAAGGCCATCGTGAGGATGGGACGCCGCATCGTACGTTTCAAGATGATTCCGCTAGCTATAGAAACTGCGAAGCAATCCATCGCAAGTCCCACGGCCAGTAACCAAATCTCCAAGTAAGTCATACGTGTTAAAGAGGAAGTTTATAGGTTATCGTATAGGTCACCCCCAAGGTATTCGAATCATATTTGCCGAAGCCTGGTACGTACCACAGGTCGCCGTACTGTCCCGATGTGGCGGACAGCTTGAACTTGAAGCGCAGAGACCATCCCATTGAGAACGCTTTCCATACGTGTGCCCGCAGACCCACGCAGAACTCTGCCCATTGCATAGAGCCTTCCATGTCTTTATGGTTATATGGCAGGCTGCCTCCCCAGATGTCGTCTTTCAGGTTTGGGTTGCCTATGGTGCCTCCGTAGACGGGGTCGTTCACGCCCATCGCCTCTATGTCGTACTTCATGCTGCTTGCACCGTAACGCAGGCCAACCAGCAACAGGTGCCCGTGCTTTTTCTTGTACAGCATATTATAGTCCATGCCTACGCGGAAGTAGGGGGCATTGCTCTTGTAATGTATTCCCTTCTCGCCCCAAGAGTCGGTACTTCCGTATCCCAGTTCGAGGGTCGGTATGTAACGGTTCTTCAGATTGACGTCTACCGCCACTTCGGAGCTGAGGAAATCTCCTCCCAATGCACGGCTTCCTATCCCCCACAGTTCCATGCCTATAGACAGACCGTTATAGAGAGGATAGCGCACTTCTCCCTTCTTTTCCTTCTGGGGAACATCCTTTTTGCGAGGTGCCTGCACGTTTTGTCCCCATAGCGGAAAGGCTGCCAGCAAGCAGAAGACCAGACTAATAGAATAGCTTGATATTTTCCTTTCCATAGATGCCGGCTTCTTTGTTTGCTATATGGACAGAATCAAGAGATATGCGGGTATGGCGTATGCTTGTGATGGACTGCTTCATCTGATAGCCGCAATCCATCGACAGGAAATAAGGGGTATTGCTGTGGCGGATGACTACAGTGTCTCTCTTGTTCCTGCTGTATTCGAATACCAGTTTCGTAGAGTCTGCCGTATACCTCAATGGGAGTGAAATATCGTGCACCCTTTTCTGCTTGTTGATGATGATAGAGTCGGTCCCGTAGGCTGTCACGGTCAAAGAGTCCAGCGTGTCGTTCCTCACGGTCATGCTGTTCCGGTCTATCGTGTAGAGATAACATTTCACCATGGCACGTGCCGTCATGGAACAATCGGCCTCCTCCGAGCACGAGGCCAATAAGCCTGCTGTAAAATAGAGTATGTTGCCGAGTATGATAAGTCTGACTAAGTTTTTCATCGCTATATGGTTTTCTCTATTTGATATCTGTTGCGTTCGGGCGCATTGCGCGAAATCAACTCTCCGAGGAAGCCCGCCACGAACAATTGTGTGCCGATAATCATGGACGTCAGCGACAGGTAGAAGTAAGGAGAATCCGTCACGAGGCGGTAAGGCATACCGTGGTGCATGCGGTACAGCTTGTCAAGACCTACTATAATGACGGCGATAAATCCAAGGATAAACATCAGCGACCCCAGCAGGCCGAAGAAGTGCATAGGCTTTATTCCGAACTTGGAAAGGAACCATAAGGAGAGCAAATCCAGATAACCGTTCACGAATCGGTTCAGCCCGAATTTGGTTTTTCCGTACTTCCGTGCTTGGTGCTGCACCACTTTCTCGCCTATTCTTCCGAATCCGGCATTCTTGGCTAAGTAGGGGATGTAGCGGTGCATCTCGCCATACACTTCTATATTTTTCACAACCTCCTTGCGGTATGCCTTCAGTCCGCAGTTGAAGTCATGCAGATTCTTGATACCCGATACCCGGCGTGCAGTAGCGTTGAACAATTTGGTCGGTAAGGTTTTCGACAGCGGGTCATAGCGTTTCCGTTTCCATCCGGACACGAGGTCATAACCGTCTTGGGTAATCATGCGGAGGAGTTCAGGTATTTCGTCGGGGCTGTCTTGCAAGTCCGCATCCATTGTTATCACTACATCTCCCTGCGCTTGCTCGAACCCACAGAACAAGGCGGCAGATTTTCCGTAGTTACGGCGGAACTTGATACCATTTACTCTGTCCGGCGCCAGTGCTTGCAGTCGTTCTATTACTTCCCATGAGCGGTCGGTGCTTCCGTCGTTTACGAATATCACTTGATACGAAAAGCCGTTGGCTTTCATTACCCGTTCAATCCAAGCGAACAACTCGGGGAGAGATTCTTCTTCATTATATAAAGGTATGACAACTGAAATATCCATCTTTCTTCTGTTTTTGCTGTTTACATATTCTTTTTCCACGACGGAGACAGTCTCACTGCTTTACTCTATTGCCGGGCCTTCCCTTCTCTCATTACGAACAAGGCGGTAGGCAGGGCAAGTATAGAGCCTGCAAACACGTTCCACCACACTAACTGCATGACGATGTCTATAGGGGTGAGCAGGCGGGCTTCATCCAACGCGTTCCGGTAGGCGGCGACGTAGTCTTCCATTCCCGGTATGTCGCTTTGCGCAAGCGTGTTTACCATCGTCTCGCAAGTATTGATTAAATATCCGTGGTCGATGAAGCGGAAATAGATATAATGCGCCACGGCCGTAAGCAGGGCAGC